>CAJQOW010000190.1 GCA_905480055.1 uncultured Acidimicrobiia bacterium | reverse complement strand
CGGTCGAATCCCATACGACTTCGATCTTCGGATGATCGAGTACCCGGTTGGACATGATCGTCGATGCGCGGAATTCGTCGCGTCGGTGAACCACCGTGACCTTTGACGCAAACTTCGTGAGGAAGATCTCCTCTTCCATCGCGGTGTCACCACCACCAACCACGACCAATTCCTTGTCTCTGAAGAAGAACCCATCGCAGGTTGCGCATGCGGACACGCCGAATCCACGAAGGCGCTCTTCGCCCTCGATTCCGAGCCAGCGGGCCGATGCACCGGTCGAGATGATGATGGTCTCTGCCTGGTAGTCGTCAGCGCCTACCGAGACCGTGAATGGACGCTCGCTGAAGTCAACGGACGTGACGTTTGAGCTGATGATGCGTGTGCCGAAGCGTTCGGCCTGCTTGCGCATCTGCTCCATGAGGTCAGGACCCATCACTCCGTCTGGGAAGCCGGGGTAGTTCTCAACGTCCGTCGTGATCATGAGCTGTCCGCCGCGCTCCATCCCCTCCACCATGAGGGGGTCGAGCCCGGCGCGGGCGGCGTAGATTGCTGCGGTCAGGCCTGCGGGGCCTGAGCCGATGATGATGACCTTGTCGGTCATGGTCACTCCTGGGGTGTGCGGTCCTGTGGGTATCGCCGAGCCCAGAGAATGGCTCCAATCAGGATGAGCACCAATCCGACCACGGCGTATGCGGTTTCTGTACCCATCAGCGTTCCGAGGATCCGGAATATTCCGACGAGCAACCAGATGATCGCAAGGATTGCCCCCGTGATCAGCAGAAGCGCGATGGCGGTCCATGTGATGGCGTTCGCGGCGCGATCCACGGATAGAGCGCGGATCTTCGCCGCGATTTGCTCGAGGAAGTCTGCGATTCGTACGGACAGTGGTGCGTTGGACTCAGCCATGTAGGGTTGAAGGTTAGTCGGCCTGTGGCGGTCGGGTGCTAGCTCGCTATCTCGACGACGCGGCAATCATCGATATCGATCGAGGCGACCGAAGTGATGCCGGTTTCGTCGGTGATTCCGACGAACAGGGTCTCTACGCCATCGACGATCGTGGTACCCAGCGTGATGAGGTCTCCTGGGGGAAGTTCGTCGCTGAGCTGCTCGACGCAGGCTTCGAGCGTCGAACCACGCTGTGTATCAAGGGGGGCAAGCTTGTACTGAGCGAGGTCGAGTCCGTCCTCGGCCTCGGAGGGCGTGTCGGCTCCCGCAGTTGCGTCCAAAACTTCGTCGGTGCTCACGTCCGACGCCTGCGGAGATTCCTCACCCGCTGATTCGGAGGCCGCCGCCGTCGTGGTTGCGGCGGTGTCCGAAGATGCACTATCGGCGGAACCGGCGGAGTCGGTAAAGGTCTCTTCCTCGAGCGCCGCCGTGTCCGATTCGGCTGGGACGGCCTGGAGGAAGTCATCGTCGCCTGACAGGGTTGCGGGCAGGACGACGATCGCAGTGACGACTGCCGCTGCAGCGGCGAGTCCGGCGACGGGCTTCCACCACGATGCCCACCGTGACGGTGCCGCAGCGGCAACCGGGGCCGCTTCGAGGTTGAGTTCATTGATCAGGTGCGAGCGCAGCCCGGTGCGTTCTGCGGAGGTCATGGCTACGGATGGCATCGATGAGAGCGAGGACATGGCGAGCTGCTGGCTCGCAAGCTCTGCAGCGAGTTCCGGATCTGAAGCGATACGCGCCGAGGCCGCCTCAGCGTCAGCTCCTGAAAGCTGTCCTGCGGCGTAGGCCAAGATGAGATCGCGGTCCTGATTGTTCATCGTTCTCCGGTGTCCCCGTTTTGATGCTCTTGGGGTGCTCTTAGGTTCCCGAGATTTCGTGCGAGTTGTTTGCGTGCACGAAACAGCCGTGATTTGACGGTTCCGGTCGGTATTTCGAGGGTATCGCTGGCTTGGTCTAGCGACATGCCCTGGAGATCGACGAGAACTACCGCTGCCCGGAACTCATCGGAGAGGCTGGCGAGCGCAGCTTCGATGTCGGGACGAACCTCGACGGCGTCGTAGAGGTCTCCTGCAGCGAGGTCCGGGGGATCGTGGTGTTCGGGGAGAGGATCAGCCCGCTTGCGCTTCTGTCTGCGAAGGTGGTCGTAGCACGTGTTCACCGCGACGCGGTAGAGCCATGTGGAGAATGCGGCTTGTGCCTTGTACCTGTCTGCCTTCCGGAACACGGTGAGGAAGGTGTCCTGGGTGGCGTCGAGCGCCGCTTCGCGGTTCTGCATCATGCGATAGCAGATGCCAAAGACCCTGTCCTCGTGTGCTTCCATCAACTCATTGAACGCGTCGATGTCGCCTGCGAGGTAGCGATCGATCAAGCCGATGTCGAGGTCTGCCCTGTCTGTCATGTCGTTGGCCAAGAGTAGGCGGGTCGTGCCCCAGCGAGGTGTCCGATCAGGGGACGAACCGGACCTGCGAGATTCGGCTCTGGAAGGATCCGTCCGCCCGCTCAGGCAGCCCCGTCAGCCACAGCCTCCACAGGCCCCCGATGCGGTTGGGAAGCTGGATGCGGGTTTCGGACTGCTGGAGTGTGCCCCTGGCAACATGCTCCCAGTCGGTCGCAACGGACGGTGTCGACGGTGCCCACCCCACGAGGTAGGTGGTCCCGGGAGAACCTGTCACGAACATGGCCGAAGGCGAACCATCCACATCGAAGACGAGCCCAACGCCGTCCTTGAACTCACGGATTGGTCTGCTGTACACCTCGGTTTTCCACGCAGTGAGGTTGTTGCCGTCGAACACGAGTGCTACCGCCTCGTCACTTTCGGTTCCATCGCCGAACGGGTCGTACACCAGTGCAGTAGCTGAGATGGCCTGGGACTCGTCTACCTCTGCCACCTGAACCGGGGTGGTCACTGGCGGCGACACCGACTCGGCTCCGACCGGGTACAAGAACGGAGAATCCGGATCGAAATCAGCTGCGAGGCCAACTGCTGCGATCACGGTGATGAGTCCAACGATCAGCCCGAAGAGCGCAAGCGTTCTCCAGGGCTTCGGTGGGGTGTGCTCGGTGGGTGCGTCATACGACACAGCGCTGAGTTGCGTGGCGAGGGCCCTGGCGTCGAGATCACCGGCGATCCCATCGCGGATGACCGTGTCCACCGTGTGGGGGATTCCGTCGATGACTTCGGAAGGAAAGACAGTCGGATCCTCGGTCCCGGTAATCGCGGCACGCAGCACTTCGGCCATGGCCATGGTGTCCTCTGCCTGGTCACTCCACCGCTGGCCGCGGCCGAAGGCGCCGAGCTTTGCGGGGTGTGCTGCTGAGAAGTGGATCGCCGAGGTATCGATCGCTCCGTGGACGCCGCCGGCATCGTGGAAGCGTGCGAGCGCCAGGCACATGCCCGACGCATTCGGCAGAAACTCTTCTACGGGCAGCCCCTCACCCACTCGGAGCCGGTCGGCGATGGTGACGCCGCCGTCCCACTCGGACACGGAATAGGCCGATGCGGTTGTCTCACCTGCAGCAAACACTCGCTGGAGGTGGATCTCGGTCAGGGCGGCTGCCGACCGTACGCCTGCCAGGAAGGCCTGGTGGCGTTCGGGCGAGGACTCGGGTTCGAGGTATCGGATGAGGACGGGGCGGTCCAGGTTGTCGTCAGACGCGAGCCATTCCTCGATGTCTCCATCGCTCCCGAGCCGGATGTTGAGCCGATACCGTTCGGGTAGGCGTGGGGGCATGGTGTGCCTACCCGGCCCTGAGCACTGCGAGTGACTCCGGGAGTTGGACGTAGCCCTCGGACTCGTACAGGCCGATCGCAGGATCATTGTCGAATTGGGTGTTGAGCAGCATCGCCTTGGACCCACTGCGACGAGCGCTACGGGCTGCGGCGCGTATCAGGCTCCTCCCCATCCCATGCCCTTGCCACGCAGGGTCGACTGCGACACGCTGGAGATAGGAGATGGCGTGGCCATATCCCGCCACGGCGTATCCCGTGATGCCCGAATCGCCGTCGCGGATCACGAAGACGCTCGAGCTTGTCGTGGCCTGCGTGGATTCGAGCAACGCTTCCCGATCGAATCGCCAGAACTCAGGGAATGCTGCACGATCGATGTCGAGCATCTGGTCGATGTCGTGATCGTCGTCGCGCACAACCAAGTGCTGTGGTGCTTCGATCGCCTGATCCAGCGACAGGCGCATGAGGGCGAGGTCGAGGTAGTCGACGAAGCCTGCTGACTCCCACGGTCGGCGTGCCGATGGGGCGAGGGGAGAGGAGAGGACTTCCGGCGCACCGAGCGAGGTGAGGCGATGTACGCACGCCTCGAGGAATGCCGAACCTCCGCGAAGCAGCCGCAGCGAGGCGCTGTCAACGGCATCGTTCCACGGACGCGCTTCAGCTCTCGCCCAACCTCGGCGGAGTGAAACGGATCCTGGCCACGTGCCCCTTTGGAACACGCGGGGTGGCGTATCGGCAAGTGCCATTCGCGGTCCCCAATCGGTCCTTCCAGTCGACCTAGCGTACCCATGCTCGTGGCTG
>CAJQOW010000189.1 GCA_905480055.1 uncultured Acidimicrobiia bacterium | reverse complement strand
CGGCCTGCGCGACGCCACCGAAGGCTCTGGATACCTGTCAACGTGGCCCACTTCAGATTTCCCCGTGATCGGTGGTTGGGTTGGCATCCCACTCGATGTCGTCCTCATGAGCGACGGTGTGACACCGTTCGAATTGGTGACGGGTCCCGACATCGGCTCGGCTCACCTCCCTGTCTCGGTC
The DNA here is from genome assembly GCA_905480055.1 of uncultured Acidimicrobiia bacterium. The sequence goes on along the minus strand of CAJQOW010000189.1, from coordinate 2,667 downwards.
GTGGTGGGACCATCCCAGTAGCTCGCACGGCATCTTCGGGGATCGCCTGAGCTGACCGGCCCGTCGCCGGTACCCTTTTGGGATGACCTACGACCTTTCTACTGCAACCACAGATTCGATCAACGACGCTACCGAAGCCGCAATATCGGCTGCCGAAGCGCTCGTGGCCGCGGCAGTCGCGTCGGAGGGCTCATCATTCGACGATCGGATCGCACCACTCGACTCAGCACTCGCGACCATCCAGGATGCCACGGGCTATGGGCCGTTCCTGTCGAACTTCCACGTGGACAAGGCGGTTCGTGACGCAGGAAACGACGCTGAACAACGGCTCTCGACGTGGACAACCAGCCTCATGTCGCGCAGAGAGGTCTTCGACGCCGTGAATGCGGTCGATGCCGACGGGCTCCAAGGGTTGGAATTGCGTTCCTATGAGGAGTGGCTGCGCGACCTCAGGAGAGCAGGGCACACCCTCGATGACGACGACAGGGCCAGGGTCTTGGAGCTGCGCAAGCGCCTCATCGAGCTCCAGGTGGACTACTCCCGCAACGTGGCCGACTACAAGGACCACCTCGAAGTTCCGGTAGCCGACCTCGCTGCCTTGCCACGCAACTACGCCGAGTCGCTCGAACCCGGGGAAGGCGACGGCACCGTCAAAGTGACGCTCGACTACCCGGCCTATGTCCCATTCATGGAGCAATCCCCCAATCGTGAGCAACGCCGGCAGCTCCAGTACAAGTACCTGAACCGTTCCGTTGCGGCCAACCGGCCCCTTCTCGAGGAAGCCATAGCCATCCGCTCCGAGCTCGCAGACATCCTCGGCTACGACAGCTGGGCCGACTTCTCGATGGAAGTCAAGATGGCACACCCGGAGGCGGTCACCGAGCTCTACGACTCCGTCATACCCGGCCTCACGCGCCTTGGACTCGCCGAGCGGGATGCCCTCGAAGGTCTCCTCGATGAAGACCATCCCGGTGCATCACTCCAAGCGTGGGACCGCAACTACTACCACACCGTTCAACAACGCCGCGACTATGGAATCGACCCGAATGAGGTCGCCGAGTACTTCCCACTCGAGCGAGTGATTGACGGCATGCTCGACGTCACGGGAGAGGTCTTCGGTGTCACCTACATTGCACTCGCCGACTATCCGACGTGGCACGAGGACGTTCGCGCCTTCCGCATTGATGACACGAGGAGTGGGCAGGCCCTCGCCTACTTCCTGCTCGATCTCCACCCCCGGGATGGCAAGTACACCCATGCCGCGTGCTGGGATGTCGTCAACCGAAGGCGCAATGCCGACGGAACTGTGCGGCTGCCGGTCGCTGCCGTCGCTGGCAACTTCACCAAGCCAACGGCAGATACACCGTCGTTGCTCAAGCACGACGAGGCATTGACCTTGTGGCACGAGTTCGGACACGTACTCCACGCATGCCTCACCCAGGTCGATGAACAGCGCTTCGCTGGCTTCGACACCGAATGGGACTTCGTTGAGGCACCATCCCAGATCATGGAGAACTGGATGTGGAACGCCGAGGTCCTGTCCCGGTTCGCTCGTCACTACGAAACCGGCGAGCCGATCCCGGCATCGATGGTGCAGGCCCTCGTTGCGGCACGGGATCAGAACATCGGACTGTTGACGCTCCGACAGGTAACGCTTGGCAAGTACGACCTGCTCATGCACACTGCTGGAGCCTCGCCCGATCTCGACGAACTCCAGGCAACCGCAAACGAGTACTCGCTCCTTCCCCTCCACGAGGGCACCTTCTTCGCCGGGAGCTTCGGTCATCTGATGGGTGGTTACGACGCTGGCTACTACGGCTACCTGTGGTCGCATGTGTACGGCGACGACATGTTCTCGGTGTTCGAGGATGATGGCATCCTGTCGCCGGAGGTTGGCGCCCGATATCGGACCGAAGTGCTCGAGGCAGGCAGCAGCAGGGACGCTTGGGACCATCTCGAGGCGTTCCTCGGACGCGAACCAAACGCAGACGCCTTCCTGGCCAAGCTCGGCATCGACGCCGGCTAGCAGATACCGGACTGCAGATGCCCGACGATCTTCTCGTTGCCGGGCCCCGGAGCCCCATGGCTCCACAGCCCCAAAGCCCTTATTGGATTCCTTTGATCATGCCTCCGTCGACCTGAAGCGTTGCCCCGGTGATGTATGAGGCTGCGGGTGACACGAGGAATGCTGCCGCCGCTGCAAACTCGTCGGGTTCTCCATAACGCCCCAACGGGATCGATGCTTCGTTCGCAATTCGGACTTCACCGATGCTGATGCCTCGTGCCGAGGCCGCGGATGCGTCGAGGGACGCCACGCGCTCGGTTGCAATCCGCCCGGGGATCAAGTGGTTGACGCGTATGCCGTCTGCCGCCCAGTCATTTGCGAGCAGCTTCGACAGCGAGGAGACCCCGGCGCGGAACACGGTGGACATCGATAGAACCGAATGTGCCTCGCGGACAGAAGTGGACGTCATGAACAAGACAGCACTTCCGGCTGGCATGTGTCGCTTGCCCGCTGCTGCAAAGGTCATGGCAGAGCGCAACGTGAGGGCATAGGCAGTGTCCCAATCGGATGGTTCCGTTGCGTCGAAAACACCCGCCGAGGGTCCCCCAGCGTTTGGCACGACGATGTCCAAGCCGCCATGCCTGCGTGCGGCCTCGTCGATC
>CAJQOW010000188.1 GCA_905480055.1 uncultured Acidimicrobiia bacterium | reverse complement strand
CCATGTGGAGTCTTCAGAGGGACCCGACCTCGAAGCCGCATCGGTGGTCGTTACTGGAGGCCGCGGCCTCGGTGGCGAGGACAAGTTCGCCATGATGGACGAACTCGCGGGATTGCTCGGCGGTGCTGTCGGTGGAACTCGTGCGGTTGTTGATGCTGGCTGGGTCCCGTACTCGTACCAGATCGGTCAGACGGGCAAGACCGTCAAACCAGCTGTGTACATCGCATGTGGGGTGTCAGGTGCGATGCAGCACGTTGTCGGCATGAAGGGTTCGAACACGATCATCGCGATCAACAAGGATCCCGATGCTCCCATCTTCGCCGTTGCCGATCTCGGCATCGTCGGCGATGTGCACAGTGTCGTGCCACAGCTCGTGGAGGCGTTGAAGGCCCGGCGCTAGCGCTCGGAGGAGTTCTGAGTTGTGAGTTCTGAGTTGTGGGTTCTGAACCGGCGGACTCACGACTCATAACTGCAGCGGTTCTGGCACAAGTGATCCCGGAAGCAGGCTCTGGAGCAGAACGCTGCAGAGCCCCAATGTCCATTCAACGTTCTCCCGCAATGCAGCCGAAGGCGACCACAACGACTTCTTTCAACTCGGGAGGGATCCATGGGAGTTCTGCGAGTTCACTTCGCTGTCGAGTGTCCAGCCGCTCTTCGGCGGCAAGGCAGAGCGAAATGGACTCTTCATCGGCCGTCCGAGCTGCGACACCCAGTGGTGTGGCCCAGAAGTCGTCCACTGTGGCTGCATCGTCGACTTCATTGACATAGTCAGCGAGGGCAGATTCGGCGTCTGCGAGCCTGCCCATCACATCCAGCGCTGTGTCGTGGAGCTCGTCCACCTCGCTCGGGGGTTCCAGGGTCTTGAGAGTTTCAACGAAGGCATATCGGGCCGCTACCCGCTCATTTGCGTACCGTCGGACCTCATCCAGATCTGCTGCCCCACCCAACGAAGCGTCGAGCTCATCGAGCCGTCCGTTCATCTGAGCCACTGCAGACTCGAGCTCGGTTGCGTACTCGGTGAGCGTCGAGCCTCCACCACACGCCGACAGCACCAGTACCGACGAGAGAACCGAAGCCACCACTCTCTTCATGCGATCAACCGTAGTCGTGTTCGTGGCAGCTGGCCCAGAGTCAGCCGTGAGCCATGAGCCATGAGACAGCCCTGAGCCGTGAGCCGAAGCACGGCCACTGTCTGGGCTCAAGGCCACAGCCCAAGCCTTCGGAGCCAGGAAAGCGACGACCTTCTGGCTTGGGTCGCCAGAACTCAGAGTCAGCCGTCTGTTGTCAGTCCCCCTTTCAAGGGGGAGGCAGAGGAACGTAGTGACGATGCAGGGGGATGTGGGTGCGTGGGGGGGGCGACGTTCGTGTTCGCAGGCTCACCCGCCCCCTGGCTCACTTCGTTCGCCCGTCCCCCCTGAAGGGGGGACTATCATCCGGGCTCGAGGCACAAGGCTCAAGGCCTCAAGTCAAGGCTTCCGGTCCAAACGACTCGGGGAGTAATTCGGAAAGCGGGACGCTGCGGGGTTCTCCGTCGGCGGCGCGCATCACTACTCGTTGGACACCGAACTCCCGCATGACCTGGCGGCAATTGCCACAGGGCGTGCACACGGCTCCATCAAGGCACACAACTGCAACCACATCGATGCGTCGCGCCCCGGCCGCAACGGCCGTGGTGATCGCATTGGTTTCCGCACACACCGAGGCGCCATAAGCGGCGTTCTCGATGTTTGCACCACTGACCACATCGCCTGCATCCGTGACGATCGCAGCACCCACCCTGAAATCCGAATACGGCGAGTAGGACAGCTGGGCTGCCGCAGCTGCGAGGTCGAGTAACGATCGGTCGAGGTCACTCACTCTGCCACCAATGCTTCCACGAACGCCACGGGTTCAAACGGAATGAGGTCATCCATGCCTTCTCCCACGCCGATCAGCTTGACCGGGATGTTGAGATCGCGTTCGACGGCGATGGCGACACCACCCCTGGCCGTTCCATCGAGCTTGGTCAACACAACGCCAGTCACCCCCACAGCATCGGTGAAGGCGTGCGCCTGCACGATGCCGTTCTGGCCGACCGTGCCGTCGAGCACCAGCAGGATCTCATCGATCGAACCTGCCTCTCTGTCGAGCACGCGGACGACTTTGCCGAGCTCGTCCATCAGGTTCGACTGCGAATGAAGGCGACCGGCTGTGTCGATGATCACCACATCAGCTTCGTCCTTTACGCCGGTGGCGTAGGCGTCGAAGGCCACGGATGCGGGGTCTGAGCCCTGGGCACCGGAAACCACGGGAACTCCGACCCGGTCGCCCCAGGTGCGCAATTGCGTGTCTGCCGCGGCTCGGAACGTATCAGCAGCTCCCAGCACAACTGACCGGCCGTCGTCAACGAGGTGCTTGGCGATCTTGGCGATGCTGGTGGTCTTGCCCGTTCCGTTCACACCAACAACAACGACCACGGATGGCGCAGATGACAGGTGAAGATCACGATCGGAGCGATCGAGCACCGACTCGAGCTCCTGCTCGAGTGCCGTACGCGCCTCATCACCCGTTGCCGGTTTCCGCTCGCGGACCCCGGCGACGACCTCTGCAGCAGTTCCGGGGCCAACGTCAGCAGCAACGAGCGCATCCTCGAGTTCTACCCACACGGAGTCGTCGATCGACGTGGCACCGAACAGTCCGCCCAACGATGCGGTGAGCGCCGATCGCGATCTCGAGAGCCGGTCGCGTAGCCCCTTCTCGTCAGGCGCGGCGGGTGCCGTCGGTGCCGCTGGCTCGGCCGAGGGTGTTGTTGTCGGCGCTTCGCCGCGCGAGCGGCTCACCACGAGCCATACGACGATGCCGACAAGCACGACGGCAACTACGGCTAGAACAATGATCAGTGATGTGTCCACACCAAGCCTCAGTTCGGGAGATGTGCTTGTGGTGACTACACGCTAACGGGCGTCATGCGCTTCGAGAGCACCTTCGACGAGTCGCCCGGCTCCATGGTGACGCCGTAGAGAACATCGGCAGCCTCCATGGTCTGCTGCTGGTGCGTGATGACCACGAGCTGGGTGTCCTTGCGCAGCGTGTCGACGAGACGCAGGAATCGGTGCAGGTTTGCGTCGTCGAGCGCGGCCTCAACCTCGTCCAGTACGTAGAACGGGCTCGGCCTCGCACGGAACACAGCGAACAAGAAGGCAAGAGCGGCGAGCGACCGCTCACCTCCGGACAACAGCGACAGCCTGCCGACCTTCTTGCCCGCAGGCTGTGCCTGCACCAGTACGCCGGCATTGAGCGGATCGTCGGGATCCGTCAGACGCAGGCTCCCCGTGCCGCCGGGGAATACCAAGCTGAAGTTCTCGTGGTAGAGGCGCGCTATTTCGTCGAAGGCCTCTGCAAACAGGACCTCCATCTTCTCATCGAGGGCTCTGATGACCTGCTTGATGTCGTCACGCGATTGATTGAGATCAGCGAGCTGCGACTCGAGCTCGTCAACCTGTGCAGCAAGCTCAGCGTGCTCCTGGGCAGCGAGTGGATTGATCGGCCCCATGCGGCGCAGATCGGCCTCGAGCGCCTCCAACCGATCGCCCATGTCCACGCCGGCAGCCAGCTCTGGCATGGGCGCATCGAGAGCGGCCTGCTCGTCAGCGTCGACATCTCTCCGCAGCGCCTCGGACGTGGCCTCGAGCCGAACACGCAGCTCGGCGAGCTCAACATCGAGCGCTGCGAGTGCATCCGAGGAGGTTCGCCTGCGCTCGTCAAGGGCCTCTCGCTCGGCCTCGGCTCGGGCAAGCTCGCTGTTGGCCGTCCCGACGTGGGCACGGAGCTCTCGCTGTCGCGCCCTCAGCATCTCGATGTGAGCAGTGACGGCTACGACGGCAGACTCTGCGGATTCCTCAATCACACCGAGGTTTGCGATATCTTCGGCAGATTCCGGAAGCAGGGTCAACTGGGCGAGCTCGGCATCCACAGCGGCGAGGCGGCTCTCCGAAAGCCTGCGACGCTCCACGATTGATGCTCGCTCTCCGGCGATGGCTTCGACAGCCCGGCGTGCCTCATCCCTTTGTTGGGCAACGTCCTGCCTGCGTTCGTTGAGGGCATCCCAAGCCTCCTGCCTGGCAGCTTCCTCACCTTCGAATTCCTCGACCCTCGCCCGAAGGCCGTCGATCCGCTCGGCCCTGGCATCGGCAGCCTCATCAATGGCGTCGACGCGTCCAACCAAGCGTTCGCACTCGGCCTGTGATGCGGCACGGGATCGGTCGACCATGGCCAACGCCTCGGAGAACCCGGCAAGTTCCGCCTCGGCGGCCTCGAGCTGCTCGAGTGACGTGCGCTCCGTGGTGCGTGCAGTCTCGAATGCACGAGTGGCGGCGGTGAGCAGGCTCTCGATTCGTTTGAGATCGCGCTCGGCAATCTCGACACCAACTCGTGCGGCTTCGAGCGCGGCGGGACCCGCTCCGTCTGGATGCGAGACGATCATGCCGTGAGCGGTGATGACATCGCCCTCCGGCGTGACCGCCGTGATCTGCGGATGGGAAGCAACAACGCCATGGGCGGTCTTCCAGCCCTCGACCAGGACCACATTTCCGAGGTAGGCCTCCGCCAGCGATGCAGCGGACGATGGGCCAAGGCGGTCCACGAGTCGGTCCACGCCGAATTCCTTTGCAACTGCCGCAGCGGTGGATTCGGTGGCAGACCTCGCTGTGACAAACGCGACACCACCTGAACCGACGGCCTTCACCGCTCCAGCGGCTTCGACGACGGCTCCATCACTCGAAGCAAGATATGCGTCGCGCCACTGGCCAAGCGCCGCGTCAACCGCTGCCGCCACATCGGTAGGAACATCGAGTGCGGCGACGAGGCCGCCAACGACGCCGTCGCTTCCCTGCGCGATGTCGCGAGCTTGTTCGTCGACAAGACCGTCGAGCGCAGACTCAATCGCCTCCACGCGAGCAGTCTCCCTGGCGACATCTACCTTGTGTGCAGCAGCCTCATCCGAGCGCTGCTCCCAATCTGACTGAGTCTCGGCGCGCGCCTGTGTTGCGAGCTCATACGCCTGTTGGAACCCGTGGGTGCGCCCATCAAGTGCCTGGATGGACTCGTTGAGGCGGGTCGTCTCTGCCACTTCATCTGCGATGCGCGCCTTGACCACCTCGATCCGCTGGGAGACCTGGCTGCGCTCGGCGGCGTCGCGCTGATTCGCTGTCTCGAGCGATCTCAGATCTCCCCTCAGGTTTGCGACAACGCTCTCAGCGGGAAGCTGGATCTGTTCGGTGAGTGACCGTTCCTCGTCCTCGAGGGTTCGCAGGATCGAAGCTCGTCGATCAGCCTCCTCCTCGATGCGCACATCCGATGCATCTGCTTCGGCAATGGCGTTGCGAAGATCAGCCTGTTCGAGAGCGAGGTCCTCCCTACGTTCATCGGCGCCCTCGGCCCGGCTCTCATACGACCGGCGCCGCTCACGGGCGACGTTGGCGACACGATGCAGGCGTTCCCTGACTGTCTCGAGGCGTGCTGCAGCGGCGGTGTCTCTCGTCAGGGCTGCGCCCACCTCACCTGCCTCGCCTCGCAGACGGTCCAGATCGTCTTTGAGCTTGGTGAGCCCGGCATCTGACTCATTTCGGAGCTCGAGTGCTTCCTCGCGCTCACGTGCAGCCGTGCCAAGCCGCGATCGGATTGATCGCAGCTCTTCGCCGCCGAGGAAGAGGCGGATGGATCGTGCTTCGTCCCGCACGGAGTCGTGACGGGCTGCGGCATTCGCCTGCCGCTTCAACGGACGAAGCGCCTTGCGCTGCTGTCCGAGGATGTCATTGAGGCGTTCTACATCGTGATCGGTGCGTTCGAGCCTCCGCAGTGCGCGCTCCCTGCGGCTGCGGTGCTTCGTGACGCCAGCCGCTTCTTCGATCACCGCACGGTGATCCTCTGGCCGAGCATTGAGGACGTCTCCGACCTGTCCCTGGCCGACAAGCACGTGCTGGTTCCGACCAATGCCACCGTCCGAGAGCAACTCTTGGATGTCGAGCAAGCGGCACGGGGCACCATTCAGTTCGTACTCGGACGTGCCATCGCGAAATAGCCTGCGGGTGATCGTGATCTCGGTGAGATCGAGCGGGAGCAGCTCGTCCTCATTCGCAAACGTGAGTTGCACCTCCGCGCGCGACAGGGCTGGCCTGGTCGCGGTACCGGCGAAGACGACGTCTTCCATCTTCTCGGTGCGCAACGACTTGGTGGCCTGTGTCCCCAACACCCATGCAATTGCATCGAGGATGTTGGACTTGCCCGACCCGTTGGGTCCGACGACGACGTTGACGCCAGTAGAAAAATCGAGGCGGGTTCTGTCTGCGAACGACTTGAACCCGCGCAAAGTCAAATGCTTCAGTTTCACGGTGTCAGAGGTTACCAGACTGAATTACACGAATGTTGTTTCCGAGGAACTATCTGCGAGGACGCTCGCAGCGGAATCCCGGCTACCGGCTACTCCCCATGCGCGCCAAGGCGTCGCGAGCGGCATCGATCGCCGCTGACTTCTTGGAACTACCCGTTCCGTTGCCGATCACATCACCGTCAACAACAGCAGCGGCGGCGAAGACAACGGCATGGTCGGGTCCAGAGCGATCGAAATCGAAGTGCACGACCCTCCCCTCCTTCGCAAGCGCCTCTTGAAGCATGGACCTGCTGTCGGAAACATGGGTAGCTGCAAGCCTCGCACGAACGATCGGTGCCCATGTACGGTCCACCACCTTGGCTGCCTCGGCATAGCCACCGTCGAGGTGGACCGCAGCAATCACCGCCTCGACCACATCACCGAGGATCGAGGCGCGTTGCCGGCCTCCCGACCGCTCCTCTCCAACACCCAGCCTGACCGCTTCATCCAGCTTCCACGAGTGGGCGACCTCTGCGAGGGTCACCTCATCGACCATCGACGCACGGACTTTGGTCATCGGCCCCTCTGGCTCGCCCTCCATCGCGGTGAAGATCAGCTCGGTGGTCACAAGCTCGAGAACGGCGTCGCCGAGAAATTCCAAGCGCTCGTAGGACTCGGCACCGGGATTCTCGGCAGTAAACGAGGAGTGTGTCAGGGCCTCGACCAGAAGGCGTCGGTTGGTGAACCTGAATCCGATTGCGTCCTCGACGATGTCGAGAGGTGTGGGCGGGGCCATCAGTGGGCGGCCGCGTCAATTCCCGCGGCAATCTTTGCAACCAGCCCGCTGTCCGCGCCTTCTGCGGCGATCTCGATCGCGTTGCGCATGGCAATCCTCGACGACGAGCCGTGGGCGATCACCACGACTCCCTTTGTGCCCGCAAGGTGGGCTCCGCCAACGGACTCCGGACTCAATCGTTGCCTGAGTTCGAGGAATGCTGGCATGAGTGCGGCAACGTGCTCCTGGTACTCAGGCTTGCCGATGGCTTCCATGATCATGGCTTGAATCGCCCGGCCAGAGCCCTCCGAGGTCTTGAGCAGCACATTGCCGGTGAACCCGTCGGTGACGATCACGTCTGCGTTGTCGCTTGCGAGGTCCCTGCCCTCCACGTTGCCAACGAAGTTGATCGCCTGCGACTCCGAGAGCAGAGCAAACGCTTCGCGCTCGAGGTCCCTGCCCTTGGTCTCTTCCTCTCCGATGTTGAGGAGTCCGACCTTCGGGTCAGCGACGTGGCTGTAGACCTGTGACAGCGCGGTTCCCATGACCGCGAACTGGAGCAAGTGTTCGGCTTTGCACACGATGTTGGCACCAACGTCCATCACAAGATGGCCGGTCGGATAGATGCTCGCAATACCCGGCCTGGCAACCCCGGGAAGGCGTCCGATCAGAAACGTGGCTGATGCCATGGTCGCCCCGGTGGAACCTGCCGACACGAGGGCATCTGCTTCACCGGACGCCACCATCTGGGCAGCTACGACAATCGAGGCGTCCTTCTTGTCGCGCACCGCGCGCGCAGGATCGTCGGAGAAGTCAATGATTTGGGAAGCGTGCACAACACCGATGGCTGCATCCCGTTCGGCGAGGATGGGGTTGAGGACCGCTTCATCGCCGACGAGTACGAGATCCACGCCGTCTTCAACGGCGAGCATGGCGCCTTCGACAATCTCAAGAGGAGCGTTGTCGCCCCCCATGGCGTCGACGGCTATGCGCGACATCGGTTGGCTACGCGATTTCGGTGACTTCGCGGCCGTTGTAGGTACCGCACTCCTTGCACGCCCGGTGCGGGACGTGAGGTGCGTTGCACTGTGCGCATCGAGCCAGTGTGGGCCTTGCGACCTTCCACTGGGCCTTGCGCCTGCGGGTGCGAGA
>CAJQOW010000187.1 GCA_905480055.1 uncultured Acidimicrobiia bacterium | reverse complement strand
CGGTCACCTCAGGGCCAAAGCCGGCGTCGGCGACCTCGGCCAGGTATGCGTCTGGATCCTCGAGGAAGAGCCTTGACTCGGTCCTCAACAATCCGTCCTCACCTACGAGATAGACCTCGCCGGTCTCACCCAGTCCGGTCTCCTCCCACATTCCGTGCGATGTCACAAGATCGGTCAACACACTATTGGGAATCGACACTGCCAAGATCGCCGAAGCGCTGGCGGCATCGCCAACGATGACCGAGGCTCTCGTCGAGTTCTCAGCCGCTTTCGGTGCGACCGACGAGCAGCTGACGAGCGCACAGGAACAGGAGCTAGCGACCTTCTACGACGAATCGCTGGCAGACCTCGACCTGGTTGACGGGTCGTCTTTCTCCGTATCCGACCTCTACCCGACCTCGTCGCGGACCCAGTATCTCCAGTACTGGTACATCGCGTCGAATCCCTACGAGGACAGGGCGGAGCTCGTTGACGCTGGCGATGGATCGCTGTACAGCCAGGTACATGCCACCTACCACCCAGCGATTCAGCAGCTCAACTCGGGTGGAGTCGCTAGCGACGTGGCACTGCTGGACGTCAATGGTGATGTCGTCTACACATTCGAGAAACGCATCGACTTGGCAAGAAGCCTTGCCAGCCTGTCCCTCTCGGGGGAATCCATCTCGGAGGCCATCACCAAGTTGCAGACCTCGCCAGCAGGCGAGGCGGTGCTCGTCGATTTTGCTTCATACGTGTCCGCGGGTGGGGCGATCGAGATGTGGATCATCACGCTGGTGCGCGACGGCGATGAGGTTGTTGGCGCCTTGGCAGTGTCGATTCCCAATAGTGTGTTGACCGATCTTGTGACATCGCACGGAATGTGGGAGGAGACCGGACTGGGTGAGACCGGCGAGGTCTATCTCGTAGGCGAGGACGGTTTCTTGAGGACCGAGTCGAGGCTCTTCCTCGAGGATCCAGACGCATACCTGGCCGAGGCCGCCGACGTCGGCTTTGGCCCTGAAGTGACCGAGAAAGCGGCACGCTTTGGGACAACGGTGTTGATTCAGCCCGTGGACACCGAACCCGTGAGCGTCGCGCAAGAGGGTGATCAATTCTCGGGCGGTGCGTCGAGTTACCTCGCCAAGAGGTCCTTGGCAGTCTCGAGCCCGATCGAGCCATCGTCGCTTCGCTGGGTAGTGGTGACCGAGATACAGCAGTCGGAAGTCTTTGCACCGCTCTACTCGTACCTGAGCAGGCTCGTCGTGGCGGGTGTGGTGGTGTCGATCCTGGTGGTCATTCTTGCCCTTGCAGCTGCTCGCTGGCTTCTACGACCGATCGACCCGATCGTCGAGGCAGCATCACGAGTGGGAGACGGTGATCTCAGCGTCGAACTCCCGGACGCCGGCCGCGACGAGTTTGCCTATCTGTCCGGCCAGCTCAATCTCTTCGTCGAGGAACTGGCACGTCGAGCGGCAGAGGTCAGAGCAACGGAAGCAGAGACGAGCGAGTTGCTCGCATCTGTCGTGCCAAGGCGGCTTGTCGAGCGAGTGATGGCTGGCAACCGGGACATTGCCGAAACCATGAGCAATGCCTCGCTCATTGCCTTCACCGTGAAGGGATCCACAGACAACCTTGGCAACCTCGAATTCCTCGCAGAACAGAATGTTGAGGTGATGTCCGGGCTCGCCTCGATCGCTGATCAGCACGGAGCAGAACAGCTGAGTTCATCCGCAGTCACGCTTCTGTATGCAACGGGCCTCGGTGTCGACGAGCCGCGTATAGAGGATGCCGTGGAATTCGGCATACGGGCGAGCTCCTGGCTGACCGACCTCCTCTCCGAGCAGGGATACATGCGCGGGGTGTCTGTCGGCATCGCATCCGGCGACATGGTTGCAGGCGTTATGGGGACCGAGCGCCTCACTGTCGATGTGATCGGCGCGCCACGCCAGATTGCGGGATCCCTCTCGCAAGCAGCAGATCAGAGGCAGGTGCTTGTGGATGCCGAGGTTGCCAGCAGGTTGGGCGAATCGTGGGCTGTGGAGCGTGTGAGCGATCTCGAAGACGTTGGCGGGTCACCGATCGATGCGTGGACAGTGACGAAACGCATCTCAGTCTGACGTGCGGTCGACGGAGCGGCACCGGCGCTGTCGATGTGTGATTGTGCACTGGCGTCCGCGGCGTATCGATAGAGTCGGGGCTGCAGTGGGTCCCCCGCAGGCTGGATGAATCCCTATGGCCCAATTGATGCTCGTTCTTGGTTTGGTCGCCATCAACGCGCTCCTCTCGGGAACCGAAATCGCCCTCATATCACTCAGAGAACCTGAGCTTGCCCGGATGGAACAGCGCGGGCGGTCCGGTCACATCGTCGCCGACCTCGCTCGTGACCCGAATCGGTACCTCGCGACGATCCAGATCGGGATCACTCTTGCTGGATTCATGGCCTCTGCTGTCGCCGCCGTCAGCATCGCCCAGCCGATCCTCGGAGCGTTCGCTTGGGCTGGAGATGCAGCAGAGACCGTGGCGGTGGTCACCGTCACCCTCCTCCTTGCGTTCCTGACCCTCGTCTTCGGCGAGCTGGCGCCAAAGCGCCTCGCCCTCCAACGGCCGGAGCGTTGGGCGTTGACCATGGCGCTTCCCCTCCACTGGTTCTCGGTGTTGATGACACCGTTCGTGTGGCTCTTGAGCGTCTGCACCGATGCCGTGGTCTGGCTCTTCCGCGGCAAGCCGGGTGCCACCCGAGACGAGGTCGACCTCGAGGAGCTGCGTGAGCTGATTCTCGCAAGCGGAGGCCTCGCAGATGACCATCACGAAGTGCTCGTTGGTGCGTTCGAACTCGTCGATCGCACGGTAGAGCAGGTGATGACACCCCGCACGGACGTGCGAACCGTGGAGGCAAACAGGTCCGCTTCCGATGCGATCGAAGAGATGATCTCATCTGGATTCTCCAGGCTTCCGGTTACCGAGGTCGGACGGGGTCTGGATGGGGCGATTGGGGTGATCGACATGTCGGACGCCGTGGCTGCTGACCCGCCCTCGACTGTCGACGGCCTCGCAAAGGAGGCCCCTGCCTTTCCCGAAACCATGACGGTGCTTGCGGCACTCCGGCAGTTGCAGGCGGTACGTCAGCAGATGGCGTTCGTAATCGACGAGTTCGGAGGCCTCGAGGGGATCGTCACGATCGAGGACCTTGTGGAGGAGATGGTTGGTGAGATCTACGACGAGGATGACAGGGATGTTGCCTCGGTGCGATTGGAGACCGACGGCAGCTACCTCGTTCCCGGGCGCTACCCCATGCACGATCTGAAGGACATCGGTGTCGATATCGGCGACGACAGCACCGTCACCACCGTCGCTGGCATGGTGCTCGCCCAATTCGGACGGGTGCCGGCCGAGGGCGACTCAGTGCACGTCGATGGCTGGACTATCGATGTTGTGCGTGTCGATGGCAATGCCATCGAGCTACTGCGGTTCAGCACGGTGGTGCGGCCCGAGTAGACGTCAGGCGATCGACCCGCAGCAGCGAGGACCGTTGGTGCTACCTTGCACCGGATGGCTCAACCAGCTGATGCGCTCATACTGTTCGGGATCACCGGTGACCTCGCTCGTCGGAAGCTGTTTCCCGCGCTCTACAAACTCACCGCCGAAGGTGTCGCAGACATGCGCATCATCGGGGTTGCCTCCCGGGCCTGGACGGATGAGATCCTGAGGGAGAACGCTCGGGACGCGCTCGAGTCCGCAGGTATCTCTATCGATGAAGAGGTGTTTGGGAGGCTGTCGGCGAACCTCTGCTACGTGTCCGGCGACTATCGCGAGCGCGAAACGTTCGCCGACATTGCCAAGCGCGCGGACGGTGCATCGTGTGCGGTGTCGTACCTGGCGATTCCGCCTGGGCTGTTCGACGATGTCGTCGAGGGTCTCGCCTCAGCTGACCTGAACAAACAAGGCAGGCTCGTTCTGGAGAAGCCGTTTGGACGCGACCTGCAATCTGCCGAGCAACTCAACGACATCGTGCATCGCCATTTCCAAGAGGATCGTGTTTACCGCATCGACCACTTCCTCGGCAAGGAAGCGGTCCAGAACCTGATGATCTTCCGATTCTCGAACATCATCCTGGAACCCGTCTGGAACCGCCACTACATCCGTGGTGTCCAGATAACCATGGCCGAGGACTTCGGCGTCGAGGGTCGAGGCAAGTTCTACGACAACGTCGGCGCCGTCAGGGACGTCATACAGAATCACCTTCTCCAAGTGATGGCACTGCTCGCCATGGAACCGCCAGTCTCCGAGCACCCCGATGCACTCAGGGACGAACGCGTCAAGGTGTTGACCGAAGTTGAATCGCTCACCTCCAACGACATTGTCCGTGGGCAATACGAGGGCTACCGGTCAGAAGCCGGGGTGTCGCCAGAGTCCGACACGGAAACCTACGCAGCCGTCAGGTTGGAGATCGACTCGTGGCGGTGGGCCGGTGTTCCGTGGATCATCAGGGCCGGCAAGGGACTCGCCGAAACCGTGACTGAGGCGGTGGTTGAGTTCCAACGGCCACCCCGTCCACTATTCGCCGATAGCGATTGTGTTCCGGGGGCCAATAGGTTGACGTTCCGTACCAAACCTGACGAGGACATCTCGCTCTCACTCCAAGCGAAGGTCCCTGGACCCACCATGGTGAGCGGACCGGTTGACCTCCACCTCCAGCACGATCGCAAGCGGGGGAGGGACGCGTACCACCGGCTCCTCGCATCCGCCCTTCAAGGCGACCCTTCGCTGTTCGCACGCCAGGACGGCGTGGTGGAGGCCTGGCGCATCGTCGATGACATCCTCACGGGCGCTGACCCCGTGGTTGGCTACCAGCGCCATACGTGGGGACCTCGCGAAGCCGACCGACTGCTCGGCCATGATTGGGCATGGGCGACTCCGGCGGACGTGCATGCCGGCTGATCGATTTGCCACTCGTGCAGGGACCGAGTTCCCCGCTGTCACAGCTGACCAGATGCGCGAGATCGACAGAATTGCGATCGAGCAGACCGGGCCGAATCTCTATCAGATGATGGAGAACGCTGGTCGATCGCTTGCCATGGCAACGATTGAAAGGCTCGGGACCCACGCCAGGTCCGTCTTTGTGCTTGCGGGGATCGGAGGCAACGGGGGAGGAGGGATCTGTGCGGCCAGGCATCTCGCCAACCACGGGGTTGAGGTGACGCTGGTCCTTGCCGATGATGCCCGTCTCGATGCGGTGCCGGCTCAGCAACTCGCCATATACCGGAGCACCCCGGGACAGATCCGGTCTCCCGATCAGCTGTCCGGTCTTGGTGCGCACATCGTGATCGATGCGCTGATCGGCTACAGCCTGACCGGGACACCGCGTAGAGTCACCGCCGACCTCATCGGCTTCGCAAACACGCGAGGCGAGCAGGTGATTGCCCTCGACGTGCCGTCAGGCATCGACGCCACCACAGGCGAAGCACCTGGTGACCATGTCAGTGCTGATCTCACCGTCACGCTCGCGCTGCCGAAGACAGGACTGGACGGCCCAGCCGTCGGTCGGCTGGAGCTGGCGGACATCGGCATTCCACGTGCGGTCTATGAGCAGGCCGGAGTTTCGGTCCCCACGACCGCGTTTGGCCTGGGGTACCGCACGCGGATCAAGCCTCTCTGATCCGGCGAGGAATCCTCAGCACGAAACACTGCCAAGGTCGTCGACGTTGCTCGGCGGTAGCTCATATGCGGTGAGACCCGGCTCGAACTCGGGAGTCGTGGCAAGATCGGTTGGAGCCTGGGACGTCTGCCTGCCAGCTGCTCCGTCTGCAACGATCTCAAGCGTTCCAGACGTCAAACGAACTCTGGTGTTGGTGGATCGATGCAACGTGAGCGGACATGGGCGAGTCAGATCGTCTGGAAGACGTAGGTGTGATGCAACTGGGAGGTTGATCCATGGAAAACAAGAGTGGTTGGGTGCTGTTCTCGACGACGATCTTCATCGTCATCGGTGTTCTCAACGTCATCTTCGGGCTGACGATGCTCAT
>CAJQOW010000186.1 GCA_905480055.1 uncultured Acidimicrobiia bacterium | reverse complement strand
GCCGGCGAGACCGATGCCGCAGCCGACCTGCTGAGCGAGAACAACTTCCCGATGGTCAACTCGGGCCGCGCCGAGACGGCGCGTGCGCTCGTCGCGAGTTTCCCACCCGAGGATGTCGCGGACCATCAACCCTTTGCGGTCGCGGCTGCCGGCATCAACGCCATGACCGGCTATTCAGAAGCTGCCCAGCGTTGGCTCGCTGCGGCAGAGAAGGCGACCCATGAGGGTCCGCGACCGGACGGGATGGCGAGCACCACATCATCGATTGGGTTGGTCCGCGGATCACTCGCACCCAACGGTGTCGACGCCGCACTCGCCGACGGCCGCACCGCACTCGAACTCGAACCGCGCGGCAGCGAGACTTGGACGCTCGCCGCGCTCCTTGTCGGGCGCTCGCTCGTCATGCGGGGCGACGTTGACGAGTCGACCGGGTTCTTCGAGGACGTTGCACGCGGCGATTGGACCAACATACGGGCCTACGCGTTGGCCGAGCTCTCGCTCGGCCATCTCGGCCGCGGGGACGCCGAACAAGCACTCGCCACCGCGAACCTCGCCAGCGCGTTGATGCACGAGGCCGGAGGCGACGACCTGTTCATGGCCGCCACCGCCCAGGCAGCGACCGCTCTGGCGGCTAGCGACCTCGGTGACGAGCGTGCGGCACGGGTCGCACTCAGAGCAGCGCATCGCCCGACGGCTGCCTGCGGGCAGGCGATGCCGATGGACGTCACCCACACTCGACTCCTCCTCGCCCGCGCCGCGCTCGCGCTCGGCGAAGCAGAGATCGCCCGCGGCTACCTCCGCGACACAAAACCGGTCCTGGACTCGATCAGCGACGTCGGCGTTATGCGGGAACAGCACGCCGAGCTCACGATGCAACTCGAGACGCTCCAACCCGGCACCGACAGCGCCGCCGATGAGGAGTTCACCGAGCGAGAGCTCGAGGTGCTCGCGATGCTGCCATCGCAGCTGACCACAAAGGAGATCGGCGAGGAACTCTTCGTCTCCCGCAACACGATCAAGACCCACCTGCGCCGGATCTACCGCAAGCTCAACGCGGCGTCGCGAGAGGAAGCCGTTCTGATCGCCCGCGATCGCGGATTGCTCCCTGCTCGAAACGATCGGCAACCGTCGTCGGGCTGACCTCAACTCGATGCCACGACCACGACTCGGCGACTGACGCCACCCACACCCGCCTCGCTGCCCTCGACAAGCAAGCCAACGGGAACAGAGAGAGCCGCCACTAGCGAGACAGCGTGAAGCCGACCGTCGTGAAGTCCCGGCAATGGTGATTGTCGGGGTCAGGAACGCCGTCCACGACCTCGGCCTGTACCGCGGGGACCAGGACGTTCCTGTGGTCATCGCCGGTGACACTGCTGTGTGCTTCGAAAGCCGACACACCTTCGAGCATATCCGAAGCTCGAGTGATCATGACTGGCCCCCTCTACCGCTACCGGCTTCGGCTCTCCGCAAGAAGATCTTGACCACTTCGTCCACCAGCAGCAGTGCGAAGGCTGCTGCAAGAGCCATAAGCCAATGCGCTCCGTCGAGGGTTGTCAGGCCGAGCAGATTCTGAAGGAAACCCAAGACGGTTGGCAGGAATGTGAAGAGAATCGCTACTCCGTAGAGCATCAGCTGGTGTCGGTTGCTCAGGATGTCGCGATTGAACGCGCTCTGGGTCTCGCTGCGGGCGCTCAAGCCTGCTGCCATGCTGAGCAAGGCGAAGGCAACAAATCCCATTGTTGCCGCCAACGCTATGCCTTCATCTTCAAAGTAGGCCTCGAAAGACACCGTGACGATCGCAGTGACAATGCCAAGAAAGGCTACGCGCACCCATTGGAGAGTGGACAGGATTGGCTGCTTCAAGGGCCGGGGTTTCTTGCCCATCAGACCGGGAGGCGGAGTATCGAAACCGAGCGCAATAGCTACCGGAACGGTAACGAGGAAGTTCACCCACAGCACCACGAGCGCCGAGAACGGCGTGCCGCCTAGAACAAGAAAGAAGGCTGCGAGTAGATAGGCACTGATGTATGCCACCAGCTGTGTCATCTGGAAGCGCACGAAATTGAAGAGGTTGTTGTAGATCCCTCGACCGAACTCCACGGCTTTCACGATCGTGGCAAAGTTATCGTCGGTCAGGATCATCACGGCGGCTCCCTTTGAAACCTCGGTACCCGTGATACCCATGGCAACGCCGATGTCGGCCTTCTTGAGGGCTGGCGCATCGTTGACACCGTCACCCGTCATTGCAACGATGTTCTCCTCGTTCTGGAGCGTCGTCACAAGCCGGATCTTGTCCTCGGGTGTCACGCGTGCCACCACACCGATCTCAGGCAGCTGCGCTCGCAGCTCGTCGTCACTGAGGGCAGCGAATTGGGCACCGGTGAGCGCCTCACCCTGTATGCCCAACTTGTGGCCGATCGCGGCTGCCGTCGCGGCATGATCTCCCGTGATCATGCGGACTTCTATTCCGGCACTGTGGCATTGGGCGATGGCGTCCTTGGCCTCAGCGCGGAGTGGATCCACGATACCCACCATGGCCAGGAGTGTCAGGTCTGTCACCAAGTCGAGCAGGTTCCCCTGCGGATCGAAAGCCTCCGGGACAAAGTCGCGCTTCGCTACGACCAGCACGCGCTCTCCAGCCTTGGCAATGCGTTCGTTCTCCCCCAAGGCCTCCTGTCGGGTTTCGTCTGTGAGCCGGATGTCAGATTCCCCGGGGCTCCACGTATGACTCGCCCTGGAGATCAGAACATCCGGAGCGCCCTTGACGAAGCAACGCACGACCGACTCGCCTTGGTCGTTCGTCATATTGTGGAACGTGGCCATGAACTTGTAATCCGAATCAAAAGGGACTTCAGCCACCCGAGGAAACATCTCACGCGCCGCATCCACGCTGATGCCGCCTTTCTCCGCCAACACGATCAAGGCGCCTTCGGTCGGGTCGCCGATAAGATCGCCGTTATCGAGCCGGGCGTCGGCGCATAGAGCCATCGGCAGCATGATCTGGTCAAGATCGACCCGGGTACCCCCGGCGCTGAGCAGTTGACCCTCTGTGCTGTACTTCAGTGTGCCCTTCTGCCAGGCCCGTCCGCTGGGGTCACTGGCCGCCAGCCCATACGACCCCTCTGTGCTGTAGCCCTCACCGGTGACCGTGAAGCGGTTCTTCCCCGGGACGGTGAATTCGACTGCAGTCATCTTGTTGAGCGTCAGCGTGCCGGTCTTGTCCGAGCAGATCGCCGAAACGGAACCCAAGGTCTCCACTGAGGGCAGCCTCTTCACAATGGCGTTGTTGGCTGCCAGGGCGCGGGTGCCCATGGAGTACATGGTGGTGACCACGGCCGGAAGCCCGGTCGGTATCGCAGCGACCGCCAATGCCACGCCGGCGATGAACACGTCCTCCACGTCCAGGCCGTTGCGTACTCCGAGAATCACCATGAGGACAAACGCCACGCCGGCCAAGGCTGCGATGATCATGGTCAACCGGTCGAGCTGCTTCTGCAATGGGGTCTTGTCAGCCTCGGTCTTGTTCAACAGGTCGGCGATATGGCCCATCTCGGTGGCCATGCCGGTGGTCGTGACGATCATCTCCCCGCGCCCTCGCGTGACCGAAGTGTTCATGTAGGCCATGCAGCTGCGGTCGCCCAGGGGGGCCTCGGGG
>CAJQOW010000185.1 GCA_905480055.1 uncultured Acidimicrobiia bacterium | reverse complement strand
TCATCCACAGGGCCTCCGTCGATGCACGTCGATTCCTTCCCGAGGGGCATCGCCTGCTCCTCCACAAGAACAACTCTGATGGCAAGGGCAACTCGTACGGCGCACATGAGAACTTCCTCGTGGCTCGTTCGGTGCCGTTCGGTGAGATCGTCCATGCGATGACGGCGTTCCTCGTGAGCAGGCAGATCCTGACCGGCTCAGGAAAGGTCGGTTCAGAGCACAGCCGACCCGACGTCGACTACCAGCTCACCCAAAGGGCGGACTTCTTCGAGGAGGAGATCGGCCTCGAAACCACACTGAAACGGCCAATCATCAATACAAGGGACGAACCGCACGCCGACCCTGGCAAGTACCGCCGCCTTCACGTGATCTTCGGTGATGCAAATCTGAGCGAGGTGCAGACGTTCGTGAAGCTCGGCTCTGCATCGCTGATGCTGCTCGCCCTCCAGGAGGGAGCAGTCGACGAACCGATGCGGCTCGCAGAGCCCGTCCCATCGGTGACAGCCGTCAGCCACGACCTCACGGGAACCGCACCGCTCGAGCTCACCGACCGCACCACCAGTAGCGCTCTCGACCTGCAATGGCGCTACTGGGAGGCGCTCAACAGCTTTGCGTCCGAGTCATCGGCGCCGGCCGTCTACAAACAAGTTCTCGTCGAGTGGCGCAAACTCCTCACCGACTTCGAACACGGCTTCGAGGCTGTTGCTGACCGCCTTGACTGGGCTGCCAAACTTTCGCTGCTCGAGGGGTATCGCAGGCGCGATGGAATCGGCTGGGACGATGCGAAGCTGAAACTCCTCGACCTCCAATATCACGATGTTGATCCCGATCGTGGGTTGTACCACCGTCTGGTCAATGCAGGCAGGATCCGTCGACTCTTCACCGACAGGGAGGTCGAGCTCGCCGTGACCACACCCCCGGAAACCACGCGTGCTTGGTTCCGGGGAGAGTCGCTGCGCCGCTACGGATCCGCAGTCGTGGCAGCGAACTGGGATTCTCTGGTGTTCGATATCGGTGAATCAACCCTGAGACGCGTTCCTATGATGGAACCGACGCGAGGGACAGGGCGCTCGTGGAAGACCTTTTCAACGCAAGCCCGGATGCGGCAACACTCCTCGACAAACTCGGAGGCAACGATGACTGAACGAGAACGCACTGGCGGTAGGGAAGAGCGGCAGGCCGAAGAAGTCCAGGACGCACCCACATCTCGGGGTGAGGACGTCGCTGACAAGATCGACGACCTACTCGACGAAATCGACTCTGTGCTCGAAGAGAATGCTGAGGAGTTCGTCAAGAACTACGTCCAAAAGGGTGGCGAGTGACCGCTACCGGGCAAATCGGTCCCCTCAGGGTCGGCGAGCAGCTGTCCGACTCATCCTTCGTGTCGATGCTGGCCGGCAGGGGAGCCGCTCCGAATTGGGATCTCGGCAACGCTGAGGTCCCATCGGTGCCAGAGGCAACCACCGTTCTGGCCCTCACGTGGGACGGCGGCGTGGTGATGGCGGGCGACCGCCGTGCAACCGCTGGCAACGTGATCGCTCACCGCCGGGTTCGCTAGGTCTATCCCGCAGACGATCACTCAGCTGTCGCCATTTCGGGCACAGCCGGCATGGCCGTCGAACTCATCAAGCTGTTCCAGACCGAACTCGAGCACTACGAGAAGATCGAGGGCAACCGCCTCAGCCTCGATGGGAAGGCCAACTATCTCGCCAGGATGATTCGGGGAAATCTCGCCTTGGCGTTCCAGGGCTTGGTCGTGATCCCCCTGTTCTGCGGATACGACCACCTCGCCGGTGTTGGTCGGCTGTTCAGCTTCGACGTCGTTGGTGGCACCTACGACGAGCAGCACTATGCGACAACAGGATCTGGTGGCAGCGAGGCCCGTGGCTTTCTCAAGACAGCGTGGAATGATGAACTCGATCGCACGCAAGCTGTCTCCGTTGCCGTCGAGGCACTCGTTGCTGCGGCGGAGGAGGACGCTGCCACCGGTGGCCCGGACCCCCGACGAGGGATATACCCGAACGTGTTGGTGATCACCGCCGACGGTGTGACGGAGCTCGGCGACGATGAGCTCGCGAATGTGGTTGCATCAGTGATGGAGAACCGACCGTGACCGCACCGTTCTACGTACCTCCAGAGCAACTGGTCAAGGATCGTGCCGACTTCGCCCGGAAGGGGATCGGCAGGGGTCGACCGATTGTCGTTGCGCAGGTTGCCGAAGGTGTACTGCTCGTTGGAGAGAACGCATCACCCACGCTTCGGAAGATCGGAGAGATCTACGACCGTGTGGCCTTCGCCGGTGTGGGCAGGTTCAACGAGTTCGAAACCCTCCGCGTTGCCGGGGTCCGCTACGCCGATCTCAAGGGCTACAGCTATGCGCGCGCCGACGTCACGGGCAAGGGCCTGGCAAACGCCTACAGCCAAACCCTTGGGCAGATCTTTTCCCATGAGGTCAAGCCGTACGAGGTGGACATTGTAGTTGCCGAGGTTGGCATGACCGCCGAGGAGGACCACCTCTTTCACATCCAGTTTGATGGAACACTGCGCGATGCAGAGGGTCTTGCAGTTCTCGGAGCGGATGAAGAAGCTATTGCTTCATCGATGGATGCGCAACATGGCACAGATGTGGCCCTGGACTCCGCTCTCGCCGCAGCCTGCGGTGCGATCGAAGCGGCCACTGACCATCCGATCGATCTCGCTGGATGGGAGACGGGTTTCCTGGACCGGTCCGCCGATCGCCGCACGTTCAGGCGGCTGACACCGGAAGAGATCGCAACCGCTCGCGGCTGAGGGTTCCCACGGCATTTGCGAGTCCGCATCCTTGATGCGGGGGACTTTCGCACGCCGACGGTACGCTGGTGGTGTGCAGCGACGCATCTTTGGGATCGAGAACGAATACGGCGTGACCTGCGTCCTGCGCGGCCAGCGTCGCCTGTCCCCAGACGAAGTCGCCAGGTATCTCTTCCGAAGGGTCGTGAGCTGGGGTAGATCGTCGAACGTGTTTCTCGAGAACGGGGCTCGCCTGTATCTCGACGTCGGCAGCCACCCCGAGTACGCAACGCCTGAGTGCGACTCGATCCTCGACGTCGTTGCACACGACCGGGCAGGGGAACGCATCCTCGAAGGCCTCGTCGAATCAGCAGAGCAACGGCTGGCCGAAGAAGGCATTCGCGGCGAGATCTACCTCTACCGGAACAACACCGACTCTGCAGGCAACTCCTACGGCTGCCATGAGAACTACCTGATCAGCAGGGAGACCGACTTCCCACGCGTCATCGACACGCTCATCCCGTTCCTGGTGACGCGACAGGTCTGGGCCGGAGCAGGGAAGCTGCTCCAAACCGCTCGCGGAACCGTGTATTCGCTGGCCCAACGCGCTGAACACATCTGGGAGGGAAGCTCCTCCGCCACGACCCGGTCGCGTCCGATCATCAACACTCGCGACGAGCCCCATGCCGATGCCGAGCGGTTCCGCAGGCTGCATGTGATCGCAGGCGATTCGAACATGTCCGAGTACACCACGTACGTCAAGATCGGTTCGATGGTCGCGCTGCTCCAGATGCTCGAGGACGAAGTGGTCTTCCGGGATCTCACCCTCGAGAACCCCATCCGTGCGATCAGGGAGATCAGCCACGACACCACCTGTCGACGGAAGATCAGACTTGCAAACGGCAGGGAGCTGAGCGCCCTCGACATCCAATGGGAGTACCTCGAACGTGTGATGCGCTATGCCAGGGCGACTGGCCTGTCTCCAGAGGTCGAACGCGCTGTGGCGATGTGGGAACACCTGTTGACAGGTCTTGAAAAGGATCCTCTCACGCTGCACCGGGAGGTCGACTGGGTGGCCAAGCTCCACCTCCTCGAGCGCTACAAGGCGCGCCACGCCCTCGCCATGTCTTCTGCGAAGCTTGCCCTGATCGACTTGAACTACCACGACGTGAATCGCCATCGCGGGCTGTTCTACAAACTCGAGAAGGCGGGACTCGTGGACAGGATCGTCACCGACGAAGCCATCAACCTCGCCATGGCCGAGCCGCCTGCCACAACCCGAGCGAGGCTGCGGGGCGCATTCATCAAGGCGGCAAAGCAACGCCGGCGGGACTTCACCGTCGATTGGGTGCATCTCAAGCTCAACGACCAGGCGCAGCGAACGGTGTTGTGCAAGGACCCGTTCAAGGCGTATGACGAGCGAGTCGACCGTTTGATCGAGAGTCTTTGATTCGCTGATTGCGGACAGCGGATGTTGAGATAGCCGCATCCTTGCAGCACATGCCATTGCCTCGAGCCTTGGGCCTTGAGAGGCCGAGGTTGTTCGGCCTCGGAATCGGACAAGTGTGCCGAATGGCGGAAGCGTGCGCTCTCGCAGGCTCGGGGGTCGTGACCCTGGGTTCGCGCAGCGGTACGCTGACCGCAATGCACAAAGTCATCGAACGAATCCTGAACCTGTTGGCGTTCCTGCTCACCGTTGGCCGCCCTGTCACTGCAGATGAAATCCGACACACCGTCGCGGGCTACGACCAACCGACTGATGAGGCGTTCCGCCGAACGTTCGAACGTGACAAGGACCTGCTTCGCTCACTTGGCGTGCCGCTCCGCACCACACCGACTGACATCTGGGAGGTCGAGCTGGGCTACGTCATCCCTTCGGATGAGTACACGTTGGAGGATCCCGGGTTCACCGATCAGGAGCGAAGCGCGCTCCTCCTGGCTGCCGAGACGGTTCGGTTCGGAGGCCAGCAAACCGAACTCGCAGCGATCTTCAAGCTCGGTGGCGCGTCAGACGCACTGCCATCGGGACCTGTGTCAGCCGATCTCGGACATGACCTCGATTCGCTGGGTTCGGTGTTCGCAGCCGTGAGCGACCGCCACCGGGTGCGGTTCACCTACCGGTCCAAGGCACGCAAGGTCGCGCCCTACGGACTCATCCATCGCTTTGGTCACTGGTACCTCGTCGGAGCCGAGATGACCGCAGACGATCAGGTGAAGGTCTTCCGCATCGACCGCATGGTCGCCCTCGCTGTCGAGGAGGATGGCGAATCGTTCGAACCGCCCCCCGATTTCAATCCGACATCGGTCCTTGCCGGCGTCCAGGAAACGACCTCCGAGCACGTCGCCACCGTTCGCATCGACAACGACGTGGTGCACGTCGCCGTTGGCCGACGTCGGTCGGCGAACATCGTGTCTGCAGACGAAGAGACATCAATGGTTGAGGTTCAGTATGACGACGAAGCCGAGGTGATCAACTGGTTACTCGGATTTGACCATCGTGCCGTGATCCTCAGCCCACCGGCCTTGCGGGACGAGTTCCTCGCACACATCGGAAGGTCGGCATGAGTAGCGCACGAACTGCC
>CAJQOW010000184.1 GCA_905480055.1 uncultured Acidimicrobiia bacterium | reverse complement strand
GGCTCTACGACAACATGACCGAGGACATTGCCGTGTGGCGCGGAAACGCAAAGTTTGAAGGGACAACCGGCACCGATGCAACTGCCGGAACCGCCAAGGCCCAGGAATGGGCAGGCATCACCACGCGCCAGCAGTCTGCTTCAGATCAGCTCTATGCCTTGGAGGCCGCGGCCCCGGACAACAACACCGTGACCGTGACGCGCAACTCGATCACGGCGATGCGTACCACGAGAGCTGCTGTCGATGCACGAGCCGAGGCCCGCTATGCGTACCGCAAGTCGGAATCTGAAGATGCAACAGCTGCGGAGCTCGCGGAGGCGCGGGATCGAGAAGTGCGGGCTTCACGCAACCTCGCAGACGCCCGTAGTGCGTACGCCAGAGCGTTGACGGACCTTTCAACCATCGTCTAGCCCGCGAGGCGACCCAGCTCGACGTTTCCCCCGGTGACGATGATGCCAACGCGCTTGCCGGCGAAGCGGGCCGGATGGCCGAACACCATGGCAAAGGCGGTGGCTGACGACGGCTCGATGACGTATTTGGTCCGAGACACCACGAACCGCATGGCTTCGAGGATCGCGTCTTCGGACACGGTTACCACCTCCGTGCCAGCGGCTGAGAGAATCGCAAACGGCAGGGCACCGATGCCAACGAGGAGCCCGTCACCGACGGAGATGGCACCCGTCGCTCCGTACTGCTGCCCATCCCTGAGTGATCGATGTGCATCGTCGACTATCTCAGGTTCAGCGCCAACCGCGAGCAGGCCATGGGCCCGAGCGGTCAGTGTGCTCCCGGAGAGGAGCCCGCCGCCTCCGATGGGCGTGACGATCACATCGAGGTCGGGTATGTCCTGGACCAATTCGAGAGCTGCTGTGCCCTGGCCCGCGATGACCAGCGCATCGTCGAATGGGTGGACGACCGCAGCACCGGTGTTGGCGACCACCTCGGCGAGCGTTGCCTCGCGTTCGGCGTGTGGGCACATCACGACGGCGGCTCCGTATCCGCGGACAGCGTCAATCTTCACCGCGGGAGCGTGGTCAGGCATGACGACGGTTGCCCGGGTGCCCACGATTCCGGCGGCATAGGCGACAGCCTGTCCGTGATTCCCCGACGAATGCGTGGCAACCCCGTGGGCACGGTCGGCCTCCGACAAGCTCAATACTGCGTTGGTTGCGCCGCGAGCCTTGAACGCACCGACCTTCTGCAGGTTCTCTGCCTTGCAGAACAAGGTCGCCTGTGCTCGTGAGTCGAGGGTCGCCGATGTGAACACCGGCGTTCGATGGATGTGGGGCCTGATCCGGGATGCGGCTTCCTGGACGTCAGCAAAGGTCGGGAGAGCTGTCATTGATTGGCCTCCAAGCGGATCCGTACAGGTGCAGTTCCGAGAAGGTATGCACCGAGGGCGGCCGCACTGAGGATGTGCCACAGTCCGTGGGGCTGGAAGACCGACTCCGGATCGCACAGCGGCGCACCCGACCGCCCGAGTCCGAGGAACACCACGGCCAGCACGATCAACACCAGCGCCGCCGTGTACCAGCGGGCGTCGAGCCCCCCATATCGGTGCAGCGGGATATCGCCAGCGATCAGGAGGACCACGGCAGACGCCGTCAGGACGTTGGTCGCTGTCGGCCACACCAGCAAGGTCACCGCGTAGATGGCTATGAGCGTTCCGATTGCCGTCCATGCAGTGCGTTCGCTCCGTCCCAATGCGAGTGTGAGGTGTGTCCCGGCAACGACGGCAAGAACGGCAAGAAATGTGATGTCGTGGGCGAACAGGCTCCCCACCCACTGTGGACCGTGGTAGAGGAAGCTCCCGAATCCCGTGACGATGAACAGGCCGGCCGTGACATAGCGGAAACGACGCTCCCAACCGGCTGCAGCGGCCGCCCAGACAAGGAGAGCCACCCCGATGGCAGAGAATGCCAGGCTCGAGATGGCGTTCACAGGTTGTGCGAGGCCACCGTCGTTGATGAGTTCGCAGTCTGTCTCGCCGAGCGCGACGATGATCTCGATCATGAGGAGCACGGTACTGCATGGCGAAGCGCTCGCAGGTGTGGATACGAAAGGGTTCAAGCACCGCGTCTGAGGCTCCGAAGACACACAGAGAGACACATTCGTCGCTTTCTCGCGCAACCGGCGCAGCGACGTCGAATGGGTAGCGGATTCCAGCCGCGCATGACATGAGGGGTCGCGATGCAGACGATTGCAAAACGGATACGTTCCAAGGAGTTCTCAAAAGGACGCAAAGGCTTCGACGCCGATGAGGTGTCTGCGTTCCTCGATGATGTCGCCCAGGATGTCGAAGAACTCGAGGCCGAGCTACGCCGCGAAACGGTCCGGGCCAACGCGCTCGAGCGCCGAGTGCAATCCCCACAGGAGGCCGAGGGCAGTCTCGAAGCAGCCTTCCTCGCAGCTGCAGAAACGAAGCAGAAGCTGATCGACGAGGCGCAGGAACGAGCCAGGGAGATCATCATCGAAGCTCGGGAAGAGGCCGATCGCCTCACCGAGGTGCCCAAGACCGAGGCCCGGAGGGTCCAGGAGGAGTCGTCAGCGATCCTCTTGCAGGCCAAGGAACGCCTTGAGAGTGCACAGCGTGAGGCTGCTGCCATCGAGGAGCGTGCAAGGGCAGAGGCGACAAAACTCGAGGCTGATTCAGCTGAACGGGGCAGGCACGCCGTCGAGGAGGCGGAGCGTCGCGCACAAGAGACGACAGATGCAGCCCGCCACGAGGCTGCCATCCGCATTGCTGCGGCGCAACGTGAGTCGTCGGACGTACGTTCCGAGCTCGAAGCCGAGCACACCGAACTGATCGAGCGCGTTCGCGCATTGCAGACAGCGGTTGTCGGCATGCTCGAGTACGGCGCAGCTCGATCGCCAGACCTTGCAGCTGTGCTCGATCCCGACGAAGATGACGAGGCACCGCCTACTGAAGCGGTCATCTGAGAAGTCCTACGGCAGGCCCACCGATGGGCCGAAGAACTGAGTACGAGCGGTTACGGGCTCCGTTGATACCCTCGTGACACCAGCGAAGGTGAGTAATGGCAAGGTCAAAGGGACGAGGCGTCGGCGACGTAGCGAAGTACACCAGTACACGCTCGACTCCGCCTCCCAGCTTCGGGCAACAGCAAGAAGACGACACGGTGACCTCGGGGTTCACGTTCGGACTCATTGCCTTTGTCGTGTTTCTCGCCATCTCCTTCTTCGCCGTCCGGTTCGGCACGCAGAACATCGAACAGGATCTCGAAGCACGCGCCTCTCAAGCACTCGTGACCGCTGGGTTCGATCTCGTTGAGGTTGAGGCCAACGGTACGACCGTCGCCGTTCGTGGATCCTTTCTGGATGGCCAGGATCCGGAAGATGCATATTCCGCCGTTGCCGATGTCCCGGGCGTGGGTTCTGTCGAAGGCCAGATCTGGGCGATCGACACGGACGGCGCATCAGCGAGGATCATCACGGGTTCGTATCTCGAGGCGTCCTGGGAAAACGGTGTGGTGACGATCACCGGTGCGCTATCGACCGAGGAGAAGGTGGAATTTGTCAAGAGCTCCGTCGATGCCGACGGCACCGAAACATTCCTCGTCGTTGACATGGAGGGTGTGAGCATCAAAGACGGCCTCCCTGACGAAGCGTGGATGGGCCCAGCTCTTGGCCTACTGCACTCGATCGCGGGCGAACTCCCAACCGGGTTCCTCCGGGTCGACGGTGATGCACGAGTTGTTGCAATCTCCGGCGAAGTCGAGGACAAGAACCTCAAAGACACTTTGAACGGCGCCGTTCTTGCCGTTGCGACCGAAATCGGTTTCGCCCCGACGCCAGGCATCCTGCTCCTGGACACTCGCCCCACCGAAGAAGAGGTCGAGGAACTCCAGGAGGACCTCAACGATCTGATCCTCGATCAGGTGGTTGAGTTCGAGACGAAGAGTTTCCAGCTCACCGACCAGGGGACCATGCTGCTCGACGAGGTTGTTGTGGCCCTGCAGACAGCACCCGAAGGCATCCGGGTCGTAATCGCCGGTCACACCGACGACGCCGGTTCCGATTCCGAAAACCTCTTGCTGTCAGAACAGCGAGCCAGCGCTGTGCTCGAGTACCTGGTTGCAGCTGGCCAACCACGAAACAGGTTTGACATCGTCGGGTACGGAGAGAGCCGACCGATCGAAAGCAATGCGACGGAAGAAGGTCGCGCCCGCAATCGCAGGATCGACTTCACCGCATTGTTCGTTGACGTTCAAGGAGGAGACCAATGACCTACGTAGCGTCCCAGATCGTGCTCTGGATCATCGTTGCCAC
>CAJQOW010000183.1 GCA_905480055.1 uncultured Acidimicrobiia bacterium | reverse complement strand
CTTCGGCGGGCAGGATCACCACCGGGATAGCTGCGGCTCGGACCTGATCAATCGCGGATTGCGGTCCGATCTGTTCGTCTCCGATCACCAACGTGGGAGCCAGCCCGATCACGGCTTCCGCGTTGAGCTCGCGTCCCAGTCCGACATCGGGCAAAGCCGCAGCTTCGGTCGGATACGTGGTCGTGAGATCGATGCCCACGACGCGGTCGCCAGCGCCCATCGCAAAGATGGTTTCGGTGAGGTCGCCGTTGAGCGCAACGATCCGCGTTGTGTCCTCTATGGACGACACAACGCCATCCACACCTTCGTATTCGGTGTCGGAGTTCGCTTCGTCGTTCGGTTGCGGAGCCGATTGATCGCTCGTCTCGTCGGCACTACAGGCGGCAACGACGAGCACTGCCGCAAGACATACTGCGACGAGCCTGGACAACATTGACCTTCCACTCCTCAACGACCGAGGCGCCGACACTATGTCGATATCGGCCACATCGCACCGACGCGATGTCGGAGAGTCCGTCATGTTGTAGCCTGTCGTTCGTGACATCTCGGCCAGAAAACGCTGCAACCCGCGACTCGATGCTCGATGCAGCCAGAAGCCTGATTGCGGAAATCGGATATGCGGACATGTCCCACGCCGACATCACCGCAGCGGTTGGCATGGGTCGCACCACGTTCTACGAGCACTTCTCGTCGAAGGAAGACCTCCTCGTCGAGCTCGTCAGAAGGGACTTGCCGCCGCTCACGGTCGACCTCGTCGCATCGATCGATCCCGACCGCGCACCCGATGAGCGGCTCCGCGAGCTGAGTGTCAAGATGGTCGCCTTCGTGGGCACGGACCACCTCGGATTGATCCTCCACACCGAAGTCCCACGGCTCTCCGGCGAGGCCCAGCGAGCCATTGCATCGGCCCATGGCGGAGTTGCCGGCGAATTCGCTTCGGTGTATCGCTCAGGAGTCGAGCAAGGGATCTTTCGCGAGATGCCAGGACACCTCGTGGGGCGGATGATGGATGCCATCATCATGACGGGTGGCAGGGTGGTCATGGACTCGGCAGACCCGGGGACGGAAGTCATGGCCATTGCAGAAGACACCGCTGACATCCTGGTCGCAGCGCTCCGCACCCAGAACTGAGTTCGCACATGCGGGTGAACGTCGTTTCGCTGTTTCCCGAGTTCTTCACCTCACCGCTCGAGACTTCACTGGTGGGCAAGGCCATCGACGAAGGGCAGCTCGAGGTCACAATCCACGACCCGCGGGATCACGCAACCGGTGTCCATCGACAGGTCGACGACGCGCCGTACGGGGGAGGGGCAGGCATGGTGATGATGATCGAACCGCTTGCACAGACGCTGGACCCCCTCGAGGACACGCACAGGGTCTTCTTCACCCCAGCGGGAGCACCGCTCACCCAGGGCACGCTCGATCGGCTCGCGGAGTTGGGCGAGATAACGCTTGTATGTGGTCGCTACGAGGGCGCTGATGAGCGCTTCGTCGAGCATTTCATCGACGAGGAGATCTCCCTCGGCGACTTCGTGATGCTCGGAGGCGAGGTTGCAGCCCTCGCCGTGATCGAAGGCGTCACCAGGCTGATCCCCGGTGCCGTCGGGAACCCCGCATCAACCGAGCACGAGAGTTTCCGGCATGGGGAACTCGAAGAGCCCCAATACACGCGCCCAGCCGCGTTCCGTGGTTGGGAGGTTCCGGAAGTGCTCCTGTCCGGCGATCACCGCAAGATCGCCGAGTGGAGGGCGGAGCAACGCAGAGTACGAACCGCCAAACGGCGTCCGGATCTGATCGCCGACGAGAGAGCCAGCGACGACGAGTGACGTGCGGCAACTACGAAGTGCATGCCGATACACTCCCAGCCGCATCCCCTCACAGACCCGTTCGGAGGATCCCGTGAACACGATCGAAGAGATCGAGGCGGCGCAGCTGCGCGATGACCTCCCGGAGTTTTCTCCGGGCGACAACGTGCGTGTGCATGTCCGAGTCATTGAGGGTGGCCGTGAGCGCATCCAGGTTTTCGAAGGCGTAGTCATTGCACGCAGCGGTGGCAGCGGAGCAAGGGCAACGTTCACCGTCAGGAAGCTCAGCTTCGGCGTCGGTGTCGAACGTATCTTCCCCGTGCATTCCCCGATCATTCAAGAGATCGAGGTCACCCGACTGGGTGACGTGCGCAGGGCAAAGCTCTACTACCTGCGAGATCGCGTTGGCAAGGCCACCCGAATCAAGGAGAAGCGCGAGCAGTAGTCCGATGGACGAAGCCTCGCCATCCAGTCAGCCGACTTGCGAAAGTGAGTCGGCTGTTCTCATGCTGGACCGCAACACCGTCAGTGCTCAGGCCGATGAGCTTGCGGATGCCTCGCCGGTCTTTGCCGAGCTCCTCGCACGAAACGGTGCTCCGCCGCTATGGCGTCGGACCCCCTCGTTTCAGACGCTTGTGCGTCTGGTGCTCGAGCAGCAGGTGTCGCTTGCTTCAGCAAATGCCGCCTATCGCAAGCTCGAGCACCGCGTGGGTGATGTGAGCCCGGCGACGATCCTCGCCTCGACCGACGCACAGCTGAAGGCCGACGGGTTCTCACGCCAGAAAACGGGATACGTCCGCGGCATCGCGCTGCTGATCACCGATGGCGAGTTCGAACCGGAGTCGCTTGCAGAGTCTCGAGACACGGCCATGACCGAACTGCTGGCGATTCGGGGCATCGGTCCATGGACGGCTTCATGCTTCGCCCTGTTTGCTCTTGGACTCCCCGACATTTGGCCCCGCGGCGATCGGGCACTGCACGTGTCGATGGCTCGGACATTGGAGCTTTCCGTGGTACCCGGCTCCGACGAGGCGGAGCAGATCGCCGCATCGTGGACACCGCACCGCTCGACGGCCGCCAGGATGCTCTGGCACGACTACCTCGGAGGTCGAGCTTACGTACAAGCCCCTGACGCTGGCTTTCTCTGAGCAGCATTAGGGTTC
>CAJQOW010000182.1 GCA_905480055.1 uncultured Acidimicrobiia bacterium | reverse complement strand
CACGTGTCGGGGCTCCGGGGCTCGGGTAGTAAAGACGTTGTGGTGGACGGTGCCTTCGTTCCGGATCACCGCATGCACAAGTTCGCCGACGGCTTCCGCCAGGAGAGCCCGGGCAACGAGATCAACCCGTCGCCGGTGTACAAGTATCCGTTCGGTCAAATCCACGTCCGCTCGGTGTCCACCCCCGCTGTGGGCGCTGCTTTCGGCGCGCTCGACTCCTACATCGACTTCATGAAGAGCAAGGTGTCGCAGGCGACGGGCGGCAAGGCCAAGGAGTCGTTCACCAACACCATGGTCGCGGCAGAAGCCACCGCCGTGCTCGATCGTGAGGTGCTGACCTTGCGCCGCAATTTTCAAGAGATGGCTGGGTACCTGGAACGTGGAGAGAAGATTCCGCTCGACCGCCGCGTGTACTTCCGAAACGACTCGGCACGTGCCGTGCGTGTTTCGACTGAGCTCGTGGAGCAGCTCTTCGTCGCTTGCGGAGCCCGCGCGGCGTTCGAAGACCATCCGATCAATCGCCATTTCCAGGACATCCACACCATTCGACTCCACCACGCCAACGGACCCGATACGCCCGGGTCCAACATGGGTGGGGTGCTGTTTGGTCAGAAGAACACGGACTTCTTCATCTAGTTTGTCCAGGCATGGATGCTACCGCGCGAACCAAGAAGATCGAAGAGTTCGGAGACGAGCTGTACGCGGCGATGCGCGCGCGTCGCACTCTGAGCCCCCTCACCGAACGTTGGCCGGGGATCACAATTCAAGACGCGTACCACGTGTCGCTGCAAATGGTGAATCGTCGCGTACAGGATGACGGAGAGAAGATCATCGGCAAGAAGATTGGCGTCACGAGTCTGGCGGTCCAGGAGATGCTCGGCGTCTTTCAACCCGACTTCGG
Organism: uncultured Acidimicrobiia bacterium; assembly: GCA_905480055.1. Next base: position 2,109 of record CAJQOW010000182.1, on the reverse strand, counting down.
GTACCTCACCGACAAGATGCACTACCCGAACGGCGGGCCGATGCCGATCAGCGAGCAGTTGATCCAGCCGCGCGCCGAGGGTGAAATCGCATTCAAGTTGAAGAACGACTTGAGCGGGCCGGGAGTCACCAATGCAGACGTGCTCGACGCGACCGAGTATGTGATGGCCTGCTTCGAGGTCGTCGACAGTCGTGTCCACGACTGGAAGGTCAAGATCCAAGACACAGTCGCCGACAACGCGAGTTGCGGCTTGTTCGTCCTCGGTGACGAGCATGCGGATCCCACGGACCTCGACTTCCCCAATCTGCAGATGCGCGTGTACAAGAACGGTGAGCCCCTGAGTGAAGGGCTCGGGTCGGCAGCCCTCGATTCGCCGCTCAACTGCGTCAGTTGGCTTGCGAACACGCTGTCGGAGTTCGGGATCAGTCTGAACGCCGGTGACGTCGTGCTTTCCGGCTCGCTGGTGCCCCTCGAACCGGTCGTCGCCGGGGACGAGATGCGCCTCGAGGTCGACGGGATCGGGACCGCTTCGGTGCGGTTCACATAGGAGTAACCAGAGATGACGACGAAAGTGAAGGCAGCGATCATCGGGTCCGGGAATATCGGCACCGATCTGCTCTACAAGGCTCTCCGAAGCGAACACGTCGAGCCGGTTTGGATGGTCGGCATCGACCCGGATTCCGAAGGTCTCAAGCGAGCGAAGGAGCTTGGCCTCAGGACGACCGCCGACGGCGTCAAAGGTCTGGAGCCGCACATCGCCGATGACAAAGTTCAAATCGCATGGGACGCCACGAGTGCGTACGTACACGAGTCGAACAACGACCTCGTCAAGAAGCACGGCGTCAAGATGGTTGACCTCACGCCCGCAGCGATCGGTCCCTTCTGCGTGCCGCCCGTCAACCTTCAAGAAATGGTCGGGCGCAACGAACAGAACGTGAACATGGTGACCTGCGGTGGTCAGGCGACCATTCCCATGGTTGCCGCGGTGAGTCGGGTCCAGGCGGTCGAGTACGGTGAGATCATCGCGACGGTCTCCTCGAAGTCGGCGGGGCCGGGCACCCGGAAGAACATCGACGAGTTCACCCGAACCACATCGAGGGGCGTCGAAGTCGTCGGCGGTGCGGAGCGCGGCAAGGCGATCATCATCATCAATCCCGCAGAGCCGCCGCTCATGATGCGCGACACGATTCATTGTCTGACCAAGGAAGCTCCGAAACAAGAAGAGATCATCGAGTCGGCCAACCAGATGATCGCCGAGGTCCAGAAATACGTGCCCGGCTACACGCTCAAGAACGGGCCTGTGTTCGATGGCAATCGCGTGTCGTTCTTCATGGTAGTCGAAGGGCTCGGCGACTTCCTCCCGAAGTATGCCGGCAATCTCGACATCATGACGGCGGCCGGATTGCGGACAGCCGAGCTCATCGCTGAACAAATCAAGCGCGCGGAGGCAGCATGAATCTCGAAGGAAAGAAGGTCACGCTCCACGACATGAGCTTGCGTGACGGGATGCATCCGCAGCGCCACCAGCTCACCACCGAACAGATGGTCGAGGTCGCGACCGCGCTCGACGAGGCAGGCGTGCCTCTCATCGAGGTGACGCACGGCGACGGCCTCGGGGGCGCTTCGGTGAACTACGGCTTCCCGGCCGCCACCGACGAGGACTATCTACGGTCGGTCATCCCAAGGATGAAGAAGGCCAAGGTTTCTGCCTTGTTGATTCCCGGGATTGGAACCGTCGACCACCTGCGCATGGCGCACGACTGCGGAGTGCAGACCATTCGAGTGGCTACGCATTGCACCGAGGCGGACGTCTCGGAGCAGCACATCAAGCTCGGTGCAGAGATGAAGATGGACACAGTGGGCTTCTTGATGATGGCCCACATGATCCCGGCCGAGCAGCTCCTAGAGCAGGCCAAGCTCATGCAGGGCTACGGGGCGAACTGCCTCTACGTCACCGACTCGGCTGGCTACATGCTTCCGGACCACGTGACAGATCGGGTGGGTCTGCTCCGAGAGAAGCTGAACGCGGACGTTGAGGTCGGTTTCCACGGCCATCACAACATGCACATGGGCATCGCGAATTCGCTGGCCGCCGTCGAGGCGGGGGCA
>CAJQOW010000181.1 GCA_905480055.1 uncultured Acidimicrobiia bacterium | reverse complement strand
GTACATCTACCCGGCTGAGCCCTCCATGCGGATCATCACTGACATCTTCGCCTACTGCGCCGACGAGATCCCGAACTGGAACACCATCTCGATCAGCGGGTACCACATCCGCGAAGCGGGATCGACCGCTGCCCAAGAGGTTGCCTTCACCATCGCTGATGGTCTGGCATACGTCGAGGCGGCTCGTGACGCTGGGCTCGACATCGACGCCTTTGCCCCGCGACTCTCGTTCTTCTGGAACGCACACAACGACCTGTTCGAGGAAGCTGCCAAGTTCCGGGCAGCGCGTCGGTTGTGGGCGCGGTTGATGCGGGACCGCATCGGCGCCGTGAAGCCGGAGTCGTGGCGGATGCGTTTCCACACCCAGACCGCAGGGTCGACGCTGACGGCGCAGCAGCCGCTCAACAACATCGTTCGCACCTCATACCAGGCATTGGCCGCCGTGCTCGGAGGGACCCAGTCGCTGCACACGAACTCATACGACGAAGCGCTCGGACTCCCCACGGAGGAGTCTGCGATGATCGCTCTTCGCACACAACAGATTCTCGGCATGGAGTCTGGAGCAGCATCGGCCGTCGACCCACTTGCCGGCAGCTACTACGTGGAATCACTCACCGACCGGATCGAGGCGGACGCCATGGAGTTGATCGCCAGGATCGACGATCTCGGTGGCGCACCGGCCGCCATCGAATCCGGCTTCCAGCAGCGGGAGATCGAGGATGCTGCCTATCGCTTTGCGCGTTCGGTCGACGATGGATCTTCAACCGTCGTGGGCGTGAACCGTTTCGTTGTCGAAGAGACCTCTGAGCCAGACGTGATGGTTGTCGATCCACGTCTCGAGGCCGAGCAGGTCGATGCGCTTACCGAGCACAGGGCCCAACGAGACAACGATGCAGTGACCGCGGCCCTCGCCAGCGTCACCGAGACTGCCCGGGGGTCCGACAACCTGCTCTACCCGATGAAGGATGCGCTTGCTGTCGGAGCAACCATCGGTGAGATCACTGGCGCACTGCTGCCGGTCTTTGGCCGCTACCGTCCAGCGTTCTGACCAACACGTCCGATTCGACACGTCCCGACCATTGAGGAGTAGGTGTGTTCAACAACGAAGGTGCGCCCCCACGTCTCCTTGTCATTGGAGGTGGTCCGGCAGGCCATAACGCCGCCACCCAGGCAGCTACCCATGGGGCTGCAGTGACGCTCGTCGAAGACCAGATCGTCGGTGGCGCCGCGCACCTGTGGGATTGCATACCGTCCAAGGCCATGGTGTCGAGTTCCATGCGCCTGCGGGCCATCCGCAACGCCTATCGGCTCGGCGTTTCTGAACCAGGTCCTGTCGAACTGGACATGGAGAACCTCTCTTCACACGTCTACGGGATCGCTGACACCCTGGCCCAAGGCATTACCTCGATGCTCGATTCGCAGGGCGTGGACATGATCCGTGGCCGAGCGCACTTCACGGGACCGAACAGCGCCGTTGCGGTCACTGGGAACGGCGACGTTCCGATCGAGTTCGACTTCGCCTTGATCTCGACGGGGTCACGTCCTCGAGTCCCGGATTGGGCTGCGGTCGATGGAGACCGGATCCTCACGACGCGCGACGCCTATCACTTGTCTGAACTCCCGGCGCGACTGGTTGTGGTCGGTTCCGGTGTCACCGGTGTCGAGATGGTGCACATCTTCTCCTCGCTCGGATCCGACGTAGCGCTGCTCGTGAGTAGGCATCACGTGCTGCCGCATCGGGACGCCGAGGTCGCCACGGTGCTCGAGGAAGACTTCCTGGGGCGGGGTGTGGAGCTACTGAAGGGATCGCGGGCTTCAGGGATCGAACGAACCAATGGGGGAGTGACGGTGCGCACCGAAGACGGGCGTGCCGTGGAAGGATCACATGCGCTCCTCGCTGTCGGCTCGGTTCCGAACAGCGAGGGTCTTGCACTCGAAGCAGCGGGTGTGGAATCAGAGAACGGATACGTGCCGGTCGATGAGTTCAACAGGACGAACGTAGAGCACATCTATGCGGGGGGCGACGTGACCGGTCTGCTTCCCCTGTCATCGGTCGCTGCGAAGCAGGGACGAAAGATCGCAAGTCACATGGTCGGGAGACCCGTGAAGCCGATTGACTACGGCCGCGTGAGCCAGGCGATCTTCACTGAGCCCGAGATTGCATCCGTCGGTTTGGAGGAGGTCGATGCTGCAGCCGTGGGCCGGAAGGTAAGGCTTACCAAGGTGCCCCTGGCCTCGAATGCGCGAGCGCTGATCCAGGGTGACACTTCGGGATTCGTGAAGCTGGTGTCTGACCCGGCAACCCATGTCGTGTTGGGAGGGACGGTGGTCGGCCATCACGCCTCAGAGCTCATTGCATCTATCGCCCTTGCGACCCAGGGACGGATCCGCGTCGACACGCTTGTCGACACCCTCATGGTCCACCCAAGCCTGACGGAGAGCATCAGCGAAGCTGCCGAATAGTGTCCAACGCGACAAGGGGACCGCGGAATGCGATCCCCTTGTCGGTGTCTTGATGTTCTTCAGTTCTACTGGTGGCTCTCGAAGTAGGCGTCGGAACGCTCATTTCCGTACAACGCCCACAGCACGAAGATGGCAATGCCGATCGTGATGATTGCGTTCCACTGCAGGTGCCCTCCGAAGTGGGTGATCATCCACCAGACGGATACCGCAATTCGCAGACCCATGACGATGCCTACGGCCAATCGCGCCCACGGGAAGCCGCTCATGATTGCCCACGCAACCAGGAAGAGCAGGTCAGCGACGACAAACTCGCCAATCGCCGTTCCCGTGATGTAGTCACCGTCACGGCCGGAGGCCTCGAGCAGCAACGAATTGTCCTTCTCGACCAGCAGCGCGATACCGACGATCGCGGCCATGATGGCCTGGATGTAGAGGACCACGCCGATGAATGTGACCACACCGGGTCGTTTCACCGTTCCAAGGTCTGTCATCGAGCTTCCTTCCCTCGCTTACCCAATCTCACCATGTCTTGGACGTCATCGTCGGAGGTGCCGTTACATCGATGTGTGAGATCCGGTTTGGTCGCTTGCACAGCGGTGGGCCGCTTCTACTTGATAACCAGGATCACTTGGCCAGGGGAAACGGTGTCGCCGACTTGCACCTTGATGTCGACGATGTCGCCACTGGCGCCGGCCTTGATCTCGTTCTCCATTTTCATGGCTTCGAGCACGGCAACGGCTTCGCCTTCGTGGATCGTGTCTCCGGCCTTGTGGTGGATCTTGACGATGGTGCCCTGCATTGGGGCTACAACCTCGCCTGCGCTGCCGGTGGAGCCGGCCGCTTTGGCAAGCTTGGGCGCCTTGCGCCGGGGAGCCACGCGTTTGCCTGAACCTGGTGCGGTGAGGACTTGTGCCCAGTACTTGACCGCGAAGCGGCGCCCACCGACCTCGACGGTCATGGAGCGCTCAGCGAGTTCTTCTTCCTCGGGGAGCGTCGGTGCCGTTGGCCTCTCGATGCCGGTGAAGTCCATGGAATTCTCGACGAGCTTCGTGTGCACGCGTCCTTCGAGGAAGTCGTCGTTGTGGAGGATGTATTGATGGGCTGGGATCGTGGTGTCGACTCCGCCGATCTCATACTCGCCAAGTGCCCTGCGACCACGTCGCACCGCCTCGTCGCGGTCTCGGCCGACGACGATGAGCTTGGCAATCATGTTGTCGTAGTACTGGCTGATGGTGGAGCCCTGCACCACACCCGAGTCGATGCGGATCCCAGGGCCCGATGGCTCGCGGTACTTCACCAGCGTGCCGGGCGTGGGGATGAAATCGCGCGACGGGTCTTCAGCGTTGATCCGGAACTCGATCGCGTGGCCCATGGGCTGAGGGGTCTCGGTGAGGGTGAGGGGTTCGCCCATCGCCACCTTGAGCTGTTCAACCACGAGGTCGATGCCGAACACCTCTTCGGTGACGGTGTGTTCCACCTGAATCCGGGTGTTCATCTCGAGGAAGTAGAAGGTGTTGTCCGAGAACATGAACTCGACGGTGCCGGCTGACTCGTAACCCGCCGCTGAACCCAAGGCGAGTGCGAGGCGACCGAGTTCGGCACGGTTGTCTGGTGTGAAGTTGGTAGCCGGTGATTCCTCGACCAGCTTCTGGTGCCTGCGCTGGAGGGAGCAATCACGTTCGCCGTAGAACACGCCGTTGCCGTGCGTGTCAAAGATCACCTGGGCTTCGATATGGCGTGCGTTCTCGAGGTATCGCTCGACGTACACGGCTGGATTGCCAAACCAGGACTCGGCCTCCCTGCCAGCAGATTCGAATGCAGCCTGAAGGTCATCGCCTTCGCTCACCACCTTCATGCCACGGCCGCCACCGCCAGCAGACGCCTTGATGGCGACAGGGAAACCGTGCTCGGCAGCGAATGCTTCGACCTGGGCGACGTCTGTGAGAG
>CAJQOW010000180.1 GCA_905480055.1 uncultured Acidimicrobiia bacterium | reverse complement strand
AGCGGTGACGACCACGTCGACCTCCCTGATGGTCGCATCGTGCGCATGCACGCCTGGCTGCCCGGTGGCACCCATGGATCCGCTGGCATGTCGGCTTTCATTGCAGGCTCGATCGGCTCCACTGCCGGCTCCCTGGTCAACGCCCTCGCGGGAGTTCCGCAGCCGCCAGCCCCGCGTCGCGACCGGCAGTGGGACCTCGCCCAGGCAGCGCCAACGATCACCGACCGACTGCCCCATATCGCCACCGAGTCAGCCCGGGCACTGTTGGAAGAGGTTCTGGCGCGCATTGAGCATGTGCCATTCTCCGATCTTCCCAGACAAGTGATCCACAACGATCTCAACCCGGAGAACCTCCTCGTAGCTGAGGATGCGGTGGTTGGCGTCATCGACTTCGGGGATGTTGCTTGGACCGTGCGGATCGGTGAACTCGCTGTGGCGTGCGCCTATGCGATGCTCGAGCAGGACGATCCCGTCGGGGTCGGAACCACCGTCGCTGCGGCCTACGCGGACACGACCACCGTGACGGCGGAGGAGGCGGAATGGCTGTTCGATCTCATCCTCGCGCGGCTTGCCATCTCAGCGTCCATCGCAGCGGCCAGACCCGACGCCAACCCACATCACCAGAACACAAGCTCAGGAGTGTGGAACCTCCTCGCGACCCTCCTTGCTACCGACACGCGATGGATCGCATCGCAGTTCGCCGCAGCCTGCCTTGGTGGGGCTCGCGAAGCGCTCCCACCGACATCGCAGCGAGTCGCAGTCGACAGACAGGTCCTCGGGCCGAGCTTGAGCCTGTCCTACGAGGAGCCGCTCCACATCGTGCGCGGCAGAGCTGCTCACCTCTACGACGCACAAGCACGGCGGTACCTCGATGGAGTCAACAACGTCGCCCATGTCGGCCATGCCCATCCTGTCGTCGTGGCCGCTGCGCACCGGCAGGAGAGCACCCTCAACACCAACACCCGCTATCTCCACTCTGAGGCCCTGCTGTATGCATCTCGGCTTGCTGACACGCTTCCCAATGGACTCGACACTGTGTTTCTCGTCAATTCGGGAAGCGAGGCCAACGAACTGGCCATCCGCATCGCCCGGGCAGCGACCGGCCGCACCGAAGTCGTGTGCCTCGACGATGCGTACCACGGCAATACCGGGCAGCTCGTCGACGTCAGCCCGTACAAGTTCAACGGGCCGGGTGGCGAAGGTCGTAAGGGCGGCGTCGTGGTGCTCCCCTCCCCCGATCCGTATCGCAGCCCAGAGCTGTCAGGAGCTGGCGCCGGTGAGCGCTACCGAAACCTCGCCGACGATTCGCTCGTCACCACCCAACCAGCCGCGCTGATCGTGGAGGCTCTTCCGAGCTGCGGTGGACAGCTGGTCCCCGCACCCGGAGTCATCGCCGCCGCCTATGGGGCGGTTCGGGATGCCGGTGGTGTGGTGATCGCCGACGAGGTCCAAACGGGGCTTGGAAGGGTGGGTTCGGCGTTCTGGGCGTTCGACCTCCACGGCGTGACACCTGACATCGTCACCATCGGCAAGCCGGCTGGCAACGGACACCCGCTCGGTGCCGTCGTCACCACCTCCTCCCTGGCGCAGGCATTCGACACCGGCATGGAGTACTTCAACACATTTGGTGGCAACCCGGTATCGGCAGCAGTCGGAAACGCTGTGCTCGACGTGATCTTCGACGAGCGGCTCCAGGCGCGTGCTCGGGGCCTCGGTGCGCACCTTCTGGAGGCATTGACACAGCTCAGCGAGAACCACGGAGCAATTGGAGAAGTCCGTGGTGCGGGGCTGTTCCTCGGAGTCGAGCTCGTCACGGATCGTTCTTCCAAGGAGCCCGATGCCGATCTCGCAACAGCCGTGGTGGAGTATGCCAAGGCCGAAGGCGTGCTTCTCAGCACCGACGGGCCCCATCACAACGTGATCAAGATCAAACCACCGCTCGTCCTGGGCCTGGATGATTGCGATCGGATCGTCGCCGTGGTCGAGGCTGCCCTCGCGTCAGCACGTCGGTCCTGACCCAACAGCGCCCCGGACCACAGCCAGACGCAAAGAAGGGGCCCGGCGCACCGGACCCCTTCCTGGCGATTGCTGAAGCCCTAGAGGCCAGCTTCGAATTCGTCCTCGAAGGACACGACCTTGCGGCCTGGCTTGTCCTCGGACTTGCCGCCACCATCACGGTTGCGGTCACGATCTCGGTTGCGATTGCGATCGCCCCGGTCGCGGTTACGGTCGCCACGATCCTTGCGGTCGTCGCTGCGGTTGCTCTTGTCGCCACCACCGTCGCCAGCGGTGCCGTTGTCCGATGGAGTGCTGTCGCCAGAGTCTCCTCCGCCGCCTGAGCCGCCATCGGCCATGTCCAGGCTGACCTTGCCACGATCGTCGATCTCACGAACAACAACCTGCACGCTGTCGCCGAGGGCGAGAACGTCCTCGACCTTGTCGATGCGCTTGCCGCCACCAATCTTGGAGATGTGCAGCAGGCCGTCGCGTCCGGGAAGGATGTTGACGAACGCACCAAACTTGGTGATATTCACAACCTCGCCGTCGTAGACCTCGCCGACCTTCGCCTCAGGTGGGAACCCGATGGCGAGGATGCGCTCCTTCGCAAGGTTCATCGAGGTGGTGTCGGGTGCGCCAACGCGGACAGTGCCGTCGTCGTCGATCTCGATCGTTGCGCCCGTCTCTTCCTCGAGCTCGCGGATGGTCTTGCCCTTCGGGCCAATGACCTCACCGATCTTGTCCTTCGGCACCATGACAGCTTCGATCTTGGGTGCCGTTGCCGCAAGCTCCTCACGAGGACCAGGAAGCGTGGCTTCCATGTTGTCGAGGATTGCCATCCGTGCGTCACGAGCCTGGTTCATGGCCGAGATCAGCACGTCTGCCGGCAGACCCTCGATCTTCGTGTCGAGCTGGAGCGCCGTGATCATGTCACGCGTTCCTGCGACCTTGAAGTCCATGTCACCGAGGTGATCCTCGACGCCGAGGATGTCGGTCAGGGTGACAAACTTGTCGTCGTGGTGGATGAGGCCCATCGCGATACCCGCAACGGGTGCGTGAATCGGGACACCTGCATCCATCAGGGACAGCGACGATCCGCAGACCGAAGCCATCGACGACGAACCGTTCGACATCAGCACCTCAGATACGAGGCGGTATGCGTACGGGAAGTCCTCTGCTGGCGGGATGACCGGGAACAATGCCTTCTCAGCGAGCGCACCATGACCAATCTCACGTCGCTTCGGTCCACGCATGAACCCAGCTTCGCCAGTGGCGAACGGGGGCATGTTGTAGTGGTGCATGTACCGCTTCGACTCCTCTGGGGAGATCGTGTCGAGCATCTGCTCCATCTTCAGCATGCCAAGGGTTGTCACGTTGAGGACCTGGGTCTCACCACGCTGGAACACAGCCGAACCGTGGGCACCGGGGACGAGGCCAACCTCAGAGGTGAGCTCACGGATGTCCGTGAGGCCACGCCCATCGATGCGAACGTTTTCGTTCACGACACGGGACCGCATGACGTTCTTCTGCACCTTCGAGAAGGCAGCCTTGGCCTGCTTGTAGGTGTCGGGGTCGTCTTCTGTGTACCCGAGATCAGCGAACACCTCGTCGCGAACAGCCTTCTCGGCGTTGCCACGTTCGTGCTTCTTGACGATCGTTCCGAGTGCCTCGAGCTTGGGCTTCGCTGCACCCTTGACTGCACCGTAGATCTCGTCCGAGTAGTCCGAGAGGATCTTCCACTCGACTGGCTCTGGCTCACCGACCTTCTCTGCAAGTTCGAGCTGGAGGTCGACCAGCGTGGCGATGTAGTCCTTCGAAGCTTCGAGGCCAGCGGCCACGGTTGCTTCGTCCGATGCCTGGGCACCATCCTGGACCATCCGGAATCCCTCTTCAGAGGCTCCTGCCTCGACCATCGTGATGTCGATGCCACCATCGGCGTTGCGCTTGCCGGCAACAACGATTTCGAACACGGCCTCGTCGCCCTGCTCGTACGTTGGGAACGGAACCCACTCGCCGTCGATGAGTGCCAGGCGGATTGCGCCGAGCGGACCATCGAACGGGATTGGACCCACGGACAGCGCCGCGGACGCGCCGTTGAGGGCGATGATGTCGTGCGGGTTGACAAGGTCAGCCGCAAGGATCGTCGCAACGACATGGGTGTCGTGACGGTAACCGTCCTTGAAGTTCGGACGGAGCGGACGATCGATCAGGCGTGCAGTGAGCGTTGCCTTTTCGGTTGCCCTTCCCTCACGACGGAAGAACGAACCGGGGATACGCCCAACGGCGTAGGTGCGCTCCTCAACATCGACCGTGAGGGGGAAGAAGTCAACACCCTCTCTGAGGCGCTGGCTTGCGGTTGCGGTCACGAGGACCTGGGTGTCTCCGATGCGGACCGTGACGGCCCCGTCAGAGAGCTGTGCGAGCTTTCCTGCACTGATTGAGATCTCTACCTCACCAATGCGCCCGCGAACGGTGGTCTCTGCCACTCGTTTCTCCTTTGTTTGGGGAGGAGACCCAATTGGCAGTGGTCAGCGTTCGAGAAGGTGTGATCGAACGATGGCCACTGACAACTGGAGATGTCCTCCATTGATTCGTCGTACAGAAATGACAGAAGGCGGCAGATGCCGCCTTCTGGTCAGGTCTATCGACGCAGCCCCAACTTTGCAATCAGGGATCGGTAACGCTCCACGTCTTGTTCCTGGAGGTACCGAAGCAGTCGCCGACGCTTACCGACCATCATGAGCAGACCCCTCCGGCTGTGATGATCCTTCTTGTGGATCTTCAGGTGCTCGGTGAGGTGATTGATTCGCTCAGTCAGCAGTGCAACCTGGACCTCCGGCGAACCGGTGTCCGTGGCATGCGTGCCGTATTCATCTACAACAGATTTCGTGTCGTTCACGAGGTACTTTCCTACGCGAGTAAGTGGTCGGGCGAACGCCCAAACGGGAGCATAGCGATGTGTGATCGATATCGATCTCACATCGTCGCAATACGCACGGTGTCCTAAATGCCCGGTTCTTCCTGGATACGGAGGGCCGCCTCGACCTCGATCTCCACCCGCCATGCCGGATCCAGCAGCCCGGCGACAACGACCATGGTGGCGGCTGGGGAAGCTCCACCAAACGCCTCGGCATGGGCCCTGCCGATGTCGTCGGCATCGTCGGCATCGACAATGAACATACGGGTACGGACCACATCGTCAACCGTTCCGCCAAGCGCCTCAATCGCCTCGACGGCAATCTCGACGCAGCGCAGCATCTGTTCATACGCACCCAGAACCTGGGGCGTGCCCGGTTCGGGTACCGGTGCGGTGCCCGCAACCTGAATCGCGTTCCCTTCACGCACTGCTCTGGAGAAGCCGTAGGTCGTCTCATAGGGAGACATGCCATGGTGGTGCTGTCTGGTCATGGCAGCGACGCTAGCACTGCCATCACACCAGCCCCGATGCGCTGATCGACCGAGATGATCGCTGGGCATCGGTCATCGCACGAGGTTCTTGCCGTTGCCCCTCCCCCACATCGGTGTCCGGACCGGCCGAGAACCCTTCCAGTCGCAGGAACCGGGCTTGGCCACCTCCTCGACGATGCAGTCAGCCACTGCGGGATGCCGGAGCACACTCGAGTGCGCCTCGAACACTCGCCTGACAAAGGCGAGCGGCTGCCACGCAAGCCTCCAGGCCGACGAACCACCGTCATCGACGAGATCGAAGACTCGCAATCCCTCGGGCTCATCGGTGAAGTTCGTGATCTCAGCGTCAGGGTTGCGGATCGCGATCACCTCGACTCCGGCGCCCCGGCCAAGGTGTTCCCTGATGTCGCGACAACCTTCATCGGAGCATCGGATGGGATCGAACCCGCCGTTGTCGGCAATCTGCGGGATGGGTTGGCCGAGCCGCTGGAGAGGCCCAAGCGGAAGACCAGCGATGGGAGGGTCGAGCAGGGCCGCCCCTCGATACCCGACGATGGGAGGCTTCGAGCCCTCGTCGATGGCGGCGATGGTTACCACGCCGGCAGCAGCCCCCTTCGAGTGATGGATCGAGTACACGTTGCTGTGCCGCTGCGTGGCGCCCCTGATGAACGTGTCGAGCGCGATCGCAACGTCATTCGTGTGCACCGAGCGTGAGGCATCAGTCGAGGATGCACCCGGTCCGGCGAGGCGATAGTCGAAGAACGCGACGCGGTCCCGATCCACGTCCATCCGTTCGAGCAACTGAGCGAAATCGTCGGCAGATCCTCCGTTTCCGTGCACAACGACATAGAAGGGCTCGTCGTCCCTTCGGCGAGTGTGCTGCACGGCCATGAGTGCGACCGCACCGCTGATCGCCACGGTGCTTGGTGCCCATGGCGCAACCCCTCGTCGACCTCCGGGTGACGAAGGGCCCGTCGAGTCCGGGAGAGCACCCGAAGGTGCAACAGGTGAAGCCACGACTGGTCGTTCTGCAAGGCCGAGGCCATTGCCCGGGGCACCGAGGTCTGGAGGGCTCGCAGTCATCAACGTGATCGCCAGCAGAATCGAAGGAATCATCGCACCTCCCCGAGCGGGGGTGCGGATCCTGTCACTGTGCCAGAAGGCATCCACCGGAACAAGGCTTCCGGAGCGTCAGTCGGCGAGAATCATCCTGGCCTGGCCGATGTCGTCATGGATCTGTGCAACCAGCGCATCAACCGATGCGAACCGCTCCTCGGATCGGATTCGATCGACAAAGGCAACACGCATCGTTCGTCCATACAGGTCAATTTCTGCGTCGAGCACATGCACTTCTATCGTTTCCGGACCA
>CAJQOW010000179.1 GCA_905480055.1 uncultured Acidimicrobiia bacterium | reverse complement strand
ACTCTGCGAACGTCACGACTCGGTTGAGCACAGCCTTGCCTGGCTCGTCAGCCGGATGCGCCTTGCCTGCAAACACGAACTGCACGGGTCGGTCGAGGTCGCCGAGCGTCGCAGTGAGCGCATCGAGATCCCGCAACAGCAGATCCGCACGCTTGTATGTGGCGAATCGCCGTGCAAATCCGATCGTGAGCGCATGCGGATCGAGCGAGTGCCTGGTTCCCATCCGCTCATTCACAAATGCGATCAGTTCCTCGCGACCGCGCACCCGGACATCGCGAATGATGGCATCGTCGATCTCCTCAACGCCGTCCCACGAACCTGACCCTTCGGTGTCCCATCCCGTCCCGATCGAATCATCCAGAACCTTCTGGAGATCGTTCGCTATCCAGGTGCGTGCGTGAACGCCGTTGGTGACAGCCGTGATCTCGGTTCCCCCCGGAACCTCCTTGAACATCTCCCTCGCCACGGCGCCGTGCAGCTGCGAGACGCCATTGGAGCGACTTGCGACGCGCAAGCAGAAGGCAGCCATGTTGAAGTCCTCTTCGCCAGGCATGTGAGCCAACTCGAGCAATTGGTCGATCGACACGCCATACCGGTCCGACCACACGCCGAGGTAGCGCTCCATCAGTTCGTGGGCAAAACGATCAATGCCAGCAGGAACGGGCGTGTGGGTGGTGAACACGATCTGAGGTTTGACCCGTTCGATGGCCTCCTCGAGTGAAGCTCCCTTGTCGACCTCTTCACCGATGAGTTCGAGTGCGAGGAATCCTGCGTGCCCCTCGTTGAGGTGATAGACATCGGGTGTGTAACCGAGCTGCCTGAGCGCCCGCACGCCACCGACACCCATGAGAAGCTCCTGGCGAATCCTGTGCTCCCGGTCTCCGCTGTAGAGCCTGTCAGAGACCTTCCGCCCTCGCTCATCGTTGAGCTCGACATCGGTGTCGAGCAGGTACAGCTTCGTCTTCCCAACAACAGCCCTCCACACGCGAGCCTTGACGATTCGATCGTCCATGGTGATGTCGACCATCACCGGCATCTGCTCGAGTCCGAGCGAGCGGGGGTCTACTCGTTCGTAGTGTTCACGCTGCTGGGATCCAGAAATCGATTGGTGGAAGAAGCCGTCGCGATAGAACAAGCCGACGGCGACCAAGGGAAGGTCGAGATCACTCGCCGCCTTCAGGTGGTCACCCGCCAGGATGCCGAGACCGCCGGAGTACTGGGGAAGGGTCTCGGAAACCCCGAACTCCGGGGAGAAATACGCAATCTGGGCATCCGGAAGAGGTTCAGGTATCGGTACTCGGTCGGCCGCAGCCTGGGCCCGCTCGATGAACTCGGGATCGGCCAGGTAGCGGTCGAAGTCTGCATCGGTCAGCGCACGAATCCGCTGCTTCGGATGGAGATGTGCATGCAGCGATGGAAGACGGTCAAAGAGCTCCTGCGTCCGTCGGTCCCAGGTCCACGAGTAGTTGTTGGCAGCATGCAGGAGGCACGCTTCGAGTTTCGAGCGCGTGATCATCTCGGTCACGTTGTCATCCTTGGGGAGGCGAGGGCTGAAGTCTATCGGTGCCCGGTTCGAGCGTAGAACCTCACGACGACTCCTCCTCGGTCGGGCCCGGTCGCCTCGCAGCCACGCGGCGCATCCGATCACCGAACTCCACGTCGCCTCGCATGTCGTCCAGGGCGATCGTATTGCGCAACCGCCAATTGGGGCGCTCCCAGTCCGTACCAGGGATGTTCTGACGCCGCTCCTCCATCAGCAGGTCGTCGAGATTGAGGAGGGCCACCGCCGCTGAGGTACCAGCCATCCATTCGATGAGGGCATCGCGCGTTTCTTCGGGCCCATCGGTTCCGAAACGCTCACGAAGACGATCGATCGTCTCCCAACGTTCCGCTCGCTCCCTGGCCGCCCTCTCCTCATCAAAGACACCGAGATCGAGGAGATCTTCGACGTCGGAGGCAATCCACCACGCTGCGAATGCTGGAGTGTCGTGGCTCGATAGGGCAACCAGGTCCGTCGGCTTCGGCTCAGAGACACCATCCTGGGCTACGGCCATGCCGAGTAGCTCGTGCTTGGCAAGCCCCTCGTGAATCTCAGGAGGAACCGTGCCGAGGTTCTCGCCAACGACACCCGCACGCGCTCGGTGTGATTCGAGCGCGATGATCGCAAACATCTCTTCGGTCGGCTGGGCAACGTACGCACCCTGTGTTGCTGCAGAGCCATGGGGCACCCACCATGTGCGGTGGATTCCCATGACGTGATCAATGCGCAGCAGCCCAGCAACGGACAGCTGGCGTCGGATCGCCTTGCGAAAGTTGAGGTGCCCATCCCTGCGGGCGAGGCTCGGAATCGTTGCTGGCAGGCCCCAGTCCTGACCACCGACAAACAGGGGATCGGGCGGAGCGCCAAGCGAAGCCGGGGCAAAGAGGCCAGGACTCTCCCATATGTCATACCCATCCGGATGGCACCCAATGGGGAGATCGAGGTACAGGAACTGGCCGCGTTCTTCCAGATCAGATGACAGTTCTGCGAGTTGCGTCTGCATCAACCACTGAACCGTCTCGTGGTACGCAATGCGATCGGCGTCCGGCGTGATGCCACTTGGCCATGCTCGCCAGTTCCGACCATTTTCATCGGCGAGGGCCCGAAAGCGCGCATACCGCTTCATCTCCGGCTCGTGAGTCAGGAACTCATCCACGAACCCACGAAGCCGTGGCGAGCGGGACACGAACGCGCTGTAGCCGGCCAGGCGGGAGCGTATGTCGTGCCCCACCGTGTCGTAGTCCACCCACAAGGGGTCCCCGACGGCGGTGGGAAGCGTTCCGTGCCAACCCGGAATACGTGAGAAGTCGACGAAGATCTCGTTCCAAGCACGCCGCGAGGCTGGTGCGTATGGTGACGGTTGATCGGGAAAGGCAGCCAGCAACGGGAGCGTTCCCACAACCGCGGTGTCCCATGATCTGCACAGGTCGGCGAGCACCCTGAGGTCCGCAATCGTCCCAACACCGACATCGCCATCGGTCTGTCTGAGCGAGTAGGTGGGACTGATCAAACCGAGGGCACCGACCGGTGTGGGGTGTGCCTTGGTGGGTGCGGAGAAGATGTGCGCCACCTCGATGTCGTCGTTGACGATGAGCGCGTGGTAGCCGAGGGGCAGAGCACGGTGTACCCGGACACGACCATCGACAACGTCCGCAGTTACCTCTCCGACAGATTCGAGGGCCACGACTGCGGACCGCACGGAGGCAGGAACATCGATCGGCGGAACATTGCCGTCCCACGCAACCACGACAGGGTCGATCGCAGGCTTGCTGGCGATGAGATCGTCCGTCGCACCATCGATGTCGGCCTCGGTGGCCAGCTCGGTGCCCGTGAGCGCCGAGAGCACTGCCAACAGGTCATCCTGGGCGACCTGCTGGTGCCCGCCCCACGCGTCTACCCAATCTGTGGTAGCACCCGCTGCATCGGCGAGCCTGAGCACGAACGGGTCGTAGACCTGATCCGTCATGAAGCCGCCAGTGCCGACGGGTCTCGAGCCACCATGACACCCATTGAGCTACTGGTAGTCGCCGGAGGCTTCGCCTGGCGTTGCCTTCATCGGTGGCGCGTCGGGGTCCGCCGATGTGCGGTCACGCAGGTACTTCGGGCCCCTCGTCCGGTTCGGCGTTCCCTCTTCGAGCTCGGCAGCGAGCTCCTTGGATGCCTTGATGCGTTCGCCTCGCTCCAACTCGAGCTGGGTCAGCGTCGACTCCACCTTCTCCATCTGTTCGTCGGTGACTGCGTCGAATCGATAGGCGGTGTGGACAAAGCGAGCAGTGTCACCCCGATAGTCGTGGCCAAATGACTTGAACTCGCCGGGGATCACCTTCATCGCGTTCATGGCATCGACTGCCACCTGCACAAAGGTCAACAGCGGCGTCCATGCCATCCCCTCGGGAACATTGCGACCCCTTGGCTCAGCCGGGTCGAGCCACTGGGGTTGCTTCACGGCGAGCCTGAACGACACCTGGGCAATCGGGTCATTGTCGTGATCGAGAACCACCGCCCGCATCGCATCGAGCTCTTCGTCCGACAGCTCGGCGAGCTGCTCGTGCCGATCAAAAGCACCCACTGTTCCGGGAGGGACAAGCTCGGAGGATCCATCACGCATACCGGTCTTCGACCACTTTGCGAGGCCGGGAAGACCGAACCACAATGCCTTGTCGATCCCGTACTGGTCGAACCCACTGATTCCCTGGTGCATGACGACATCCGACGAGGACCATGCGCCAAGACTCTCACCGAACACCAGGATCTTGGGGCGATCCTCGGGGGCCCTATCTGCGAGCCGCTGCTTGACCCCCCACAGGAGCTGGCGGAACTGCTGCCTGCCCAAGGCAACTTTCTGAACGGCGAGGAAGCTCGGCGAGCGCCCATACTGGATGCACATCGTGGCGATGTCTCCCCTGGAGAGGATCTCCGCAGACTCGATCATCGTCTGGTCAACCCAACCCGTCCCCGTCGGTGAGAACAGCAAGAGGTACTTGCGGTCGAATGCACCGAGCCTCGCCAGCTCTTCGAGCGCGAGCTCGGAGCGGCCCGTCGAGTACAAGGGCTCGCTGTTGTATCCGACGTACGCACGGATCGGATGCGCCACGGCCTCTTCACCGAGGGTTTCCTCGATGAGTTCTGGGGTGATGACATCGGTCACGAACCGACGGCCCTGGAGACCAAGTTCGTCAAATGGGGACACGCTCAACGGTCCGCCCGACACGAAGTTGCTGGTAGGCGTCTGGCTGTAGGCCGGTTCGATCTTCTCGTTCGCACGAGCGATGAACTCGACGCCTCCTGAATAGGCAGCAGCCAGTCCCGTACCCCACAGGGCGATATTCGTTGCCCGACCGATGAGGCTGTGCAGTGTGTCATCGCCGTAGAAGTCGATCCACCC
>CAJQOW010000178.1 GCA_905480055.1 uncultured Acidimicrobiia bacterium | reverse complement strand
TCACGTTGAACGAGCACGACGTCTGCCTCTTGCTCGCGACGACAGAGCAGAACATCCTCAACCCCTCGTGGCTCGTTGAGCACGCGGAGACGACGGCCCGCGCGACTAACCGAAGGTAGAAGTGGAGGGCATTGTCGCCGCCACAGGGCGGGGCAAGCGCGTGCTGAGTTTGGAGGTTTGTGTTGGTCGACCCGCGGGGGGCGATTGACGATGATGCCCACCGCAACGTTCATAATTGGAGTAGTGGTACTCGTAGTAGTGGCTGCAGGAGTAGCAGCAGGGGTAGTAGTAGTAGCGGGGGCCTGGGGACGAGGGATTTCAATTCAGGGCGCAACGACACCAAAAGCCATCAAATTAAAATCCTTCGAGCTTGGGGTTCCACGGCCCGAGGCCACGGGGGTGCGGCCGACGCTGCTGGCATCGAACTGAATACAGTCGCCGCGATGAATGCGAGTGCCACAAGGCGCGCGACGGAACGAACTCGGGGGGTGTTCATGGAGATGACCTCCTCGACCGCTGCGGCTGCGCGCGATGCGGTCCGATCGGGTGCTGAGGACGGAACGCTAGGTAAGGGCTTCAGATAGTCGATCCACACCGTGGCGATATTCACCTATCGACATGGTGGAAACCGGAAATCAGTGCCAAAGGCAGCGGTATCCTCGCAGCGTTCCACCGCCTCGATGGGCGGGAGCTCACCGCAAAGGACCACCTGTGACTGTTGGAGAAAAGATCGGCGCTACCGACGCCGCATGGATGGCTGCAAAGCGATCCGAGGCCGCCGAATCCCTTGCATCGCTTGCGATGCCTTCCGAGCGCGAGGAGAACTGGCGCTATCTCGACCTTGAATTTGACCCCGGCCTGGACAGCGCTGCCTCGGCACCCGGCGAGCCAGGGCCAACCGATCCAATCGTCGAGGGTTGGCAAGGAACGGTTGTGTCGGTCGTCGACGGATTCGTCACGACACCCGGCGTGGGAACCGTTGCCGGATCCTCCAGCGAAGTTGCCCTCCTCGAGGGATCAGATCTCTTCTCGACAGCGTTCAAGGCACTCTCGCCCGGTGCGGTGCTCATCAATGGCGACATGCTCTCCGAGGCCGTGCTCGTCGATGTGCAGGTGACCGGCGCAGCCACCACATTCCCGGGCGTCCACGTCGACGTCCCTGGGGGGTCGGACGCCTCAGTATTCGTTCGGTACCGGTCGACAACCCAGCAAGCTGCAACCGTGGTCCCGACGATCACTTCCACCGTGGGCGACAACGCACGGCTCGCACTCACCATCGTCCAAGACTGGAACTACGCGACACGAGCAATCGGGCGTGGGGTCATGAGCCTTGGGCGAGATGCTGGGCTGGTGATCTCCGAGATTGGCTTGGGAGGGCTCATCGGACGTCTGCACCTCGACGTCGACTTCGTCGGGGACGGTTCACACGCCAAGATCTATGGCGCCTACTTCGGCGAGGAGAACCAGACACTCGACTACCGCTACTTCATGAACCACATCGGTACCAACACGCGCTGCGACATGTTCCTCAAGGGGGCTATCGAGGACGATGCGCTTTCCGTGTTCACCGGAATGATTGGCATCGAGGAAACGGGTCAGAAGACGGAGTCGTTCCAGACGAACAAGAACCTGATCCTGTCCCCGGGTGCTGCTGCCCAGTCGGTTCCGAACCTCGAGATTCTCGCCAACGACGTCAAGTGCGGGCACGGCTCGAGCGTTGGTCCGCTCGACCAGGACCAGCGCTACTACCTCATGAGCAGAGGTCTCATCCCGGAACGTGCGGACCGTTTGCAGGTGCATGGCTTCTTCGAGGAGGTCATCGGTGAACTCCCCCACGCGGACGTTGCGGAATGGGTTCGTACGCGTATCAACGCCAAGTACATCAAGGCGCAGGAAGAGGGTCGCGTATGAGCACGGTCAGCGTCGCGAAGTTCGACGATCTCGTTGACGGCTCAGGCGTAGCCGTTGACGTCGGTGAAGATCGCATTGCCGTGTTTCGGGTGGGTGATGAGGTCCACGCGATTGCCGACAGGTGCAGCCACGCTGAGGCCTCGCTCGCCGAGGGTGAGTTGTACGGCACCGAGGTGGAATGCCCCAGGCACGGGGCCGAGTTTGACATCACGACCGGTGCGGCAGTCACGCTGCCAGCAACGAAGCCGGTCGTCGCATACCCAGCCGAAGTTGTCGACGGCGAAGTACAGATCACGATGGGCGGAACCGGCGAATGAGCACAGCACTGCAAGTCACGAACCTCGAAGCCAGGATCGGAGACCTCGAGATCCTCAGGGGGCTTGACATCTCTGTCCCGTTCGGCGAGGTCCACGCAATCATGGGGCCGAACGGATCGGGGAAGTCCACCTTCAGCCACGTGCTGATGGGCAATCCCGAGTACACCGCCAGCGGTTCAGCGCTGGTCGCCGGCACCGAGATCATGGGTATGACGGTGGACGAACGCGCCCGCTCCGGGCTGTTCGAAGCCTTTCAATACCCAACCGAGGTGCCAGGCGTCAGCCTTGACGAGCTCACTGCCGCAATGGATGCGAGCAACCCGTCCGACGATGGGTACGGGGGCAGGATTGCTGCTACTTCGGAGCGTCTTGCCATGGACCGCTTCCGGGATCGTTCGGTCAACGTCGGTCTTTCCGGGGGCGAGAAGAAGCGTTCGGAGATGTACCTGCTCGGCGTCGCGAACCCCAAGGTCGCCATTCTCGACGAGATCGACTCTGGTCTCGACATCGATGCTGTCCGTGAGGTTGCCTCGATGGTGGAATCGCTGCGCAGCCCCGACCTGGCCATCGTGATCATCACCCATTACAGCCGCATCCTGCGATACATCGACATCGATCAGGTGCACGTGATGGTGGGCGGTCGCATCGTCCGCTCCGGCACGGCCGAGATCGCCGAGGAACTCGAAGGCGCTGGGTACACCGAATACCAGGTCGCAAACAGCTGACGGCCGCTGGAGCCCGCTCTAGAGTCGGCTCATGGACACATCACGAGATACGGGGACGCCAGCGCTCATTGCCGCGACCATCGACTGTCACGACCTCGAGGGAATGACGGCGTTCTGGGGAGGGCTGCTCGGAGTGGAGACTGCCATCCACGAGCATTTCGGTTTCCTTGCCCACGGGAACGACCGCAAGGTCACGCTGTGGCTCCAGAAGGTTGACGACGAACGTGTCGGCAAGAATCGGGTACACCTCGATCTGGCCGTGTTGGACCTCGCAGCTGCGCTGGAGAGGGTCGAAGAGCTTGGCGGCGCCGTCGGCGACGAGCACCAGTGGCGCGATTTCCTATGGCGGACGTGCACCGATCCCGAGGGGAACGTGTTCGACATCATGCAGGCCACGACACCTGCTGCCGGCTGAATCGGAGCCTCCCGTCTGTTCGATGGAGGAGGTCCCGCTTCGACCGACACGATGCGGCGAGATGGCAGAATTGGCTGATGACACCGGATACTGCGAGGCTCGCAAACCTCATTGCCGCATCGGATCGGATTCTGCTCGTCACCGGTGCAGGGATCTCAACCTCGTCCGGCATCCCCGACTATCGCGGCCCCCAGGGGGTATGGAAGACCCAACGACCGGTCGAATTCCATGACTTCGTGCGGAGCGAGGAGAAACGAGTCGAGTACTGGGACCAGAAGCTTGCATCAGCCCCTTCCATCGAAGCGGCCGAACCCGCTGTCGTGTATCGAGCAGCTGTTGATCTCGAGCAGTCGGGAAAACTCGAAGCGATCGTCACGCAGAATGTCGATGGACTGCACACGGCGGCTGGGTCATCGCCACGTGTGGTTGTCGAGGTCCACGGAACCACCCGTGAAGCGGGCTGTCTGGAGTGTGGCAACCGAACGCCGATTGGGCCGCACGTCCAGGCTTTCGAACGGACCCGGACCCCACCCACCTGCGCCGAATGCGGCGGGCTCCTCAAACCGGCAACGATCAGCTTCGGGCAACAGCTCGACCACATGACCGTGGCGCGAGCCGTGCAGGCCGCGGATGCGTGTGATCTGGTCGTCGCGCTGGGTTCGACGCTATCGGTGTATCCCGCCGCTGACATCCCATTGCGTGCGGCGTCGCGCACCGGCGTAGCGTATGCGATTGTGAACCTCGGCCGTACCGAGCACGAT
Source organism: uncultured Acidimicrobiia bacterium (assembly GCA_905480055.1). The sequence continues at coordinate 1,017 of CAJQOW010000178.1, read as the reverse complement.
CGCTCGCCCTCGGTGACTCTGCGGATCGAGGGTGATGTTGGCGACGTGTTCTCAGTTGCAGTCGCCGACGCTCTGGCTCGCTGAGCGGATTCGACCGCGGCAGCCCATCGCTCATTGCCGGCGCAAACTATCGTGAGTTCAGCGCAGGAAGCCGAACGGAGGATGGGTATGCGGATCGAACGTGACTCGATGGGTGAGGTGCAGGTTCCCGAGGGTGCCTACTACGGGGCCTCGACACAGCGGGCAGTCGACAACTTTCCTGTGTCTGAGCTTCGGTTCGGTCGGACCTTCATCTGGGCAATGGGCCTCCTGAAGGCCTCAGCGGCAGTGGTCAACAAGGACATGGGGTCCCTGGATGCCGAGAAGGCCGACGCCGTAATCGCTGCCGCAGAGCAGGCGATGAACGGCGACCTCGATGAACACTTCGTTGTCGACATCTTCCAAACGGGTTCTGGTACGTCCACCAACATGAATGCAAACGAGGTCATCGCCAACCGGGCGACAGAACTGCTCGGTGGCGACCTCGGGTCGAAGCTGGTGCATCCGAACGACCATGTCAACGCAGGCCAGTCATCGAATGACACGATCCCGACCGCCATTCACGTCGCCGCAGTGGCGGGTATCGAGGCCGATCTGCTCCCGGCGCTCGACCGACTTGCCGCCGCCCTGGAGTCAAAGGCAGAGGAGTTCGATGACATCCTCAAGTCTGGACGGACCCATCTCATGGATGCGACGCCCGTTCGACTCGGCCAGGAGTTCGGTGGCTACGCCACCCAGGTGAGCAACGGCGCTGAGCGGATCCGCAGAGTCTTGCCCGAGCTCTATGAACTTGCGCTCGGCGGGACGGCCGTGGGAACCGGCATCAATGCACCGGACGGCTTCCCCGCTGCGACCATCGCCGAGATGGCTCGTCGGTCTGGCTACGGATTCGTCGAAGCACCGGACCACTTCGAGGCGCAGGCAGCCAAGGACGCCGCGGTCAGTGCAAGCGGTGCTCTCAAGACCGTGGCTGTATCA
>CAJQOW010000177.1 GCA_905480055.1 uncultured Acidimicrobiia bacterium | reverse complement strand
CTTGAGTTCGTTGACCACCTGACGAACACGCGACCCTCGTGCACCCACGCAGGCGCCAACGGGGTCGACATTCGGATCGTTTGATGCAACGGCAATCTTTGTCCGATGTCCGGCCTCTCGTGCGATCGCCTTGATCTCGATGTCGCCGTCGACCAGCTCAGGGACCTCGAGGGCAAAGAGCGCTCGAATGAACTCTGGTTGCTGCGGGACACAACAATCTGGGGCCCCTTGCCTTCACCACGCACTTCGAGGATCCATGCCTTGACGCGGTTTCCACGCTCCAAACGCTCATACGGAATCTTCTCGGAGCCGGGAAGGATGGCTTCTGCATCGCCAAGATCGACGATCGAGTACCGATGGTCGGACTGCTGGATGATGCCTGTGATCAGGTCGCCTTCGCGTCCTTCGTAGAGGTCGTACACCTGCTCCCGCTTGGCATCGCGGAGCCTCTGGAGGATGACCTGCTTCGCTGTGGTGGCTGCGATCCGACCGAAGTCGTCTGGCGTGTCCTCCCACTCGTCCGTGACAGTGCCTTCCTCGTCGAGCTCCTGCCCATAGACGCTGATCTCGCCGGTGTCTGCATCGATCGTGACCCTGGCTTCCTCTGCAGCACCGGGTTGGCGCTTGTATGCGGAGACGAGCGCATTCGCAAGCGCTTCAAGGATCACGTCGCGCGGCACGCCCTTCTCGCGTTCGAGCATCTCCAGCGCATCCATCAGGTTGTAATCCATGCTGTCTCCCTACGAGTCTTTGCCTGGGCTGACGCCCTTGTCCCACACGAAGACCGTGCGCGCCGAGGCGACGTCGTCGTATGCGATGTTTCGTGCAGACCCATCGACTTCAATTGTGAATCCTGTCGTGTCAGACGCCACGAGGCTGCCTCGATGGTTTCTGGCCCCATCGATCTCGGCGTGCGTCTTGACTTTGATATCTTTTCCCACCGACTTGTCATAGTGGCGTGGCCGCCGCAGCTTGCGCTCGAGCCCTGGAGATGACACCTCGAGGGTGTAGGAGCCCTTCACGGGGTCCTCCTCGTCGAGCAGCCGGCTGATACCGCGGCTGAGGTCAGCAATCGTGTCAACGCCGAGCGAATCCTTCGCGTCAACGGTGACGCGCACGATCTGCCCGCCCCCGAGGACCTCGACATCGTCGAGTTCAATTCCCTCGGCAGACAGGTAGGGGTCGATTCGATCCCACAGACGTTCTTGGACGCTGCTCACCTTGCTCCTTGCACACCAATAGAGAGCTCTGCTCAAACAAAGAGGCGGGCCACGGCCCACCCCTGCAGAGTTCTCGGTTCGTTGAAGGAGTATACCAGCTCGCCGTTGTGGCGACTTTCACCCCAACTTGGAGACGATCTCGTCGAATGCCCCATCGACGGAGACGTCGCTGGAGTCTCCAGAGCTTCGCTCGACCAGCTCGACGATGCCGTTGTCGAGGCCACGCGGACCCACGGTGACCCGAATGGGCACACCGATGAGCTCCGCATCGTTGAACTTCACGCCGGGTCGCTCGTCGCGATCGTCGAGCAGGACATCGACCCCAGCCGCCATGAGCCGCTCGTACAGCTCATCTGCAGCACCGAGGGTGCGGTCATCGTCAGGACGCAGGACGGTTATCACCACATCGAAGGGCGAGATCTCGCGCGGCCACACGATGCCCTTGTCGTCGTGATTGGCCTCTACCGCTGCCGCCATGTTGCGCTCTACGCCAATGCCATACGAGCCCATAACGATCGGGACAGCCTTGCCGTCCTTGTCGAGCACCTTCACCCCGAGCGGGCCGGCATAGAAGGTGCCCAGCTTGAAGATATGCCCAACCTCGATCGCGGGGAACACACGCAGCGAATCGTCGCAGTTGGGGCAGGTCTCGCCATCCTCGACAGTGCGGAGGTCGAGCCATTCTGTCACGGCGATGTCGTGGTCCACGTCGACGCCGCGGACGTGGACATCGTTGGTGTTCGCACCGGTGGTCATCATGGTTCGACCTGCCAATGCATGGTCCGCAACAATGCGGATATCGGACACACCAACCGCTCCGAGGCTCCCGGCGTCCGCCCCGAGAAGATCAACGATCTCCTCAGCAGAAGCAGGTCGTGCATCGATGGATCCGGTCGCATCGAGCAGCTTCTGCTCCTGGAGGCCGTGATCGCCCCGAAGCAGGACCAGCGTGAGATCCCCGTCGAGCACATACACCAAGGTCTTGATCTGTCGATCGGCTGCTGCCCCGCCATCGAAGGCAGCAAGGTCGGCAATGGTGCGGACACCCGGCGTATCGAAGCGCTCGATGTCGAACTCACCCTCTGGATCTGAGACAATACGAAGTTTCGAGGTGGCTGTCTCAACGTTCGCGGCGTAGCCACAGCTATCGCAATGCGCAACGAGGTCCTCGCCGACTTCGCTGGCCGCCATGAACTCGACGGATTCCTTGCCACCCATCGCACCAGAAGACGCCTCCACGGCGACGACGGTCATCCCGAGGCGATCAAAAATCCGCTTGTACGCATCCCGATGCCGGTCGAACTGGACGTCAAGACCGTCGTGGTCGATGTCGAACGAATACGAATCCTTCATGGTGAACTCTCGCACCCGCAGGAGCCCGGACTTGGGCCTCGGTTCATCCCTGAACTTGGTTTGGATGTGGTACCAAAGCTGCGGCAGCTGCTTGTAGGAGGTCAGCTCGGTCGACACCGTCGCAAAGATCTCCTCGTGCGTTGGGCCGAGAACCACGGGCGTACCCTTGTTGTCGTCGAACGCCATGATGATGTCCGACATGGTGTCGATGCGGCCGGTCCGATCCCAGATCTCCCTGGGATGGAGCTGGGGCAGCATGAACTCCTGCCCACCAATGGCGTTGATCTCCTCGCGAATGATGGACATGACCTTCTCACGGACGCGCTGGCCAAGGGGAAGCATCGAATAGACACCGGACATCAGTTGGCGGATATAGCCGCCACGAACGAGGAGCTTGTGGCTCACCGCTTCCGCGTCCGTTGGATCGTCGCGAAGGGTTGGGATGAAGGCTTGGGACCAGCGCACGTCTACTCCGGGCGGCTCGGGGGATCAGCGGCGAGACTAGTGGCTTGACGCTGCGGAGGTGCCAGAGAGATCAGTCGCTCGGATCATCCGAGGCGCGGACGACGTCAGCGACCGCTGCCCGGCGCTCCTGGGATCGGTTTGCGTCGCCCTGGATACCGATGAGTTCCAGCCGCTCCTCCTCTGCAAGGTCTGCCGCGGAAACATCTCGAGCTGCGAGTCGAGCCTCAGCTCCCTGCTCGGAGAGCAACATCGCTTCCTCGATGAGGGCATCGACCATCTCGTGCTCTGGCACGACACGCACAACCTCACCCTTGATGAACAGGTGGCCCTTCTTGCGTCCGGCAGCCAGGCCGATGTCGGCTTCCCTGGCCTCGCCCGGACCGTTGACAACACATCCCATCACGGCAACCTGGATGGGGAGTTTCAGTTCCTCGAGCCGGTCATTCGCTTCGGATGCGACGGCGATCACGTCGACCTCTGCCCTGCCACACGATGGACACGCAATCAGGTCGAGTCCCGTGCGCTCCCGCAGCCCGAGGTACTCGAGGAGCGCCTTGCCAGCCTTGGCCTCTTCAACGGGGTCGGCAGTGAGCGAGAACCTGATCGTGTCGCCGATGCCCTCATTGAGCAGGGTTGCGATCCCCGCCACGGACTTGATCAGCCCACCTGGCAGGGGCCCAGCCTCCGTGACACCGAGGTGGAGCGGATAGTCCGTCGTGTCGGCGAGAAGGCGATAGCTGTCCACCATGGAGCGGACGTTGGAGTGCTTGACGGAGATCTTCACATCGTGGAACCCCACGTCATCGAAGTACCCGACCTCCATCATGGCCGACTCCACGAGCGCCTCGGGCACAGGACCACCGTGCTTGTCGAGGAGATCCTTGTCGAGCGACCCGGCGTTCACCCCTATCCGAATGGGGATGCCTGCATCCATGGCTGCCGTGGCAACGGCTTTGATGTGCTTCTCGTTGCGGATGTTTCCCGGGTTGAGGCGGAGCGCGGATACGCCGGCCTCGATGGCGGCAAGCGCAAGCTTGTATTGGAAGTGGATGTCGGCGACGATCGGGACGGGAGACCTCGGCATCATCTCTGCGATGCCCTGGGCGGCTTCGACGTTGTTACAGGTGACCCGAACGATGTCGGCACCCGCACCTGCAAGCGCGTAGATCTGGGCCAACGTGCCATCTACGTCTGCCGTCTTCGTGGTGGTCATGGACTGAATCGAGATCGGTGCCCCGCCGCCAACAGGCACGTCCCCAACCATCAACCGCCGCGTGTCCCGCCGCTCAAAGCTCATGCGCGCAAGGGTAGTGGGCCGGGCATCGGACAACGGCAGCGACGGGCCCTGAGTCTTGAGCCGTGAGCAAGAGGTCGTGAGTCTTGAGTCTTGTGGCTCCATAGCCCCCGGGCTCCCTGG
>CAJQOW010000176.1 GCA_905480055.1 uncultured Acidimicrobiia bacterium | reverse complement strand
CGAGGAAGGTGTCCAGGCGGAGCAGGAACTGCTCGACGTCGTCAGGGACGCAGGGATGCGGATGGTTGGCCCGAACTGTATGGGTCTGCTCAATACCGATCAGGCGGTGTGCCTCGACGGCCAGTTCGGACCACTGCCCGCAATCCCAGGCAACGTGGCGATGCTCAGCCAGTCGGGTGCACTCGGCCTGGCGATCCTGGACTATGCGCGGGAACTCGGCATCGGCATCTCGACATTCGTGTCCGTCGGCAACAAGGCCGATGTGTCAGGCAACGATCTGCTGCTCTTCTGGGAAGACGATCCAAACACCGATGTCATCCTGTTGTACCTCGAGTCATTTGGGAACCCGCGCCGCTTCGGCCGGATCGCTCGCCGCATCGGGAAGCGCAAGCCGATCGTTGCTGTGAAGTCCGGCCGGACCGAAGGTGGCGCCCGCGCCGCCTCGAGCCACACCGGCTCGCTGGCCAGCTTCGACGTGGCGGTCGCCGCCCTGTTCTCCCAGGTCGGGGTTGTTCGAGTGGACACGCTCGAGGAACTGTTCGACGTCACCTCGCTGCTCGCCAACCAGCCCGTGCCCACAGGCAGGAGGGTCGGGCTGATCACCAATGCCGGTGGCCCAGCCATCCTTGCGGTTGATGCGCTGGAATCGCAGGGTCTGGAGGTTCCCCAGTTCTCGGACGAGCTCAAGGCGAAGATGGCCGACTACCTGCCGGCGGATGCATCGCTCACCAATCCGGTGGACATGATCGCCGCAGCAGGCCCGGACGAGTACAAGCGGACCATCGAGCTGTTGCTCGAAAGCGATGAGATTGACTCGCTCATCACGTTGTTCATTCCCGCATCCAATGTCGGAGTGCCAGAGACAGCAGCAGCGATCAAGGAGGCAATCGAGGAATCGGAGCACGACAAGACGGTGCTTGCTGTCTATATGCACTCTGGTGGTGTGCCAACCGAGCTGACGAGCAACAAGGTGAAATTCCCCGTATTCCCCTTCCCGGAGCGCGCAGCAAAGGCTCTGCGAAAGGCGATCGGGTACGCCGAATGGCTCGACGAGCCGTCGGGCGAACATGTCACGTTCGATGACGTCGACGTCGAGGGCGCACGCCAGGTCATTGCGAAAGCCGTTGACGGAGTCGATGAAGCAGGGGAGTGGCTTGATCCGGACGATGTCGATGCGGTACTGGCTGCCTATGGAATCAACATTCCGAAGGCAGCGACGGTGCAGACCGCCGACGAGGCGGTCGCGTTCGCTGATGAGATCGGAGGGCCGATCGTGCTCAAGGTGATCTCACCATCTGCTGTCCACAAGTCTGATGTCGGGGGAGTCGCCCTGAACCTCGCCGCGCCCGACGAGATTGTCGAGGGTTTCGCACAGGTGACCGGAGCTGTGCCCGACCCCGAGGGTGTGCTCGTGCAGGAGTTCGTTGCCGGAGGTCACGAAGTGCTGATCGGCATGGTCGAGGACCCGAACTTCGGACCGCTCATCGTGTTCGGCCTCGGTGGCGTGTTCGTCGAGCTGATTGGGGACGTGGCATTCCGCATCCATCCGATCACGGACCACGATGCCAAGGAGATGATCACGGATGTGAAGTCCAGCAAGCTCCTGGAGGGCTACCGCGGTGGCGATGCCGGTGATATCGATGCCGTGGTCGACACCTTGTTGCGGGTGTCGGCGCTGATCGAAGACCTGCCCGAGGTTTTCGAGATGGACCTCAACCCCGTCAAAGTCGGCACACCGGGTCAAGGTGTGCGTATCGTGGACGCACGCATCAAGGTGCGCCCGGTCGTTGGGAGTTGGATTCCTTCGAGGACCGACGTGCCTTCGGCACTGTGAGGAGGTAGCGAGATGCACGTACGGGATCTCATGACAACCGACGTCGTGGCGGTGGCTGCAGAGACGTCCACCCGCGATGCGGCGCGCATGATGTTTCGGTATCGAGTATCCGGTTTGCCCGTTGTTGACGCCGAGGACCACGTACTCGGCATCATCACTGAGGGTGACTTCCTCGCAATGGAGCTCGAACGCGTCGACAACGGCAAGGCCATGGAATCCGTTGGCGAGGTGATGTCGCACTCCGTCCTCAGCGTCTCGCCAGACCTCGAGGTGATGGAAGCTGCCCGCTACATGCACAGCCACAGCGTCAAGCGCGTCCTCGTCACCGAAGACGGGAAGATGGTTGGCATCCTGTCCCGATTCGACATCGTGGCAGCCTTCACGAGGCCGGATGACCTCATCGAGGACGAAATCAGGGAAGACCTGATCCGTCGCGTACTGTTCGTCGATCCAGAGACGGTGGATGTCCGCGTTTCGAACGGTGTGGTGACGCTCGTGGGCACCATCGGAACACGGACCGAGGCCAGGCTCGTTGAGGAACTCGCGATCAGGCTCGACGGAGTGGTCGGTGTCGACAACCGACTCAATTGGCGCATCGACGACACTGCTCCGGATGCCGACGAGGGCTGAGGGCTGGGACGGATTCCCGGTAGCAGTCGAGTCATCGCCAGATACCGGATCCGTTGACGCGCTGTTCGTCCACGCCAACGGATTCTGCAAGGAACTGTGGCGGCCGATCACCCGCACTGTCTCCGAGGGTGTTCAACCATTTCGATGGATGTCGATGGATCAGCGGGGCCACGGGGACAGCGGTGTGGGGGCGCCCCCGTACGAATGGGATCTCGTTGCGCGCGATGTGGTGACTCTCATCGGGGAGTCGAGAGGGCTCACCGGGGTTGGTCATTCGAGCGGTGGTGCCGCGATCGCACGAGCAGAGATCCTTCAACCCGGGTTGTTCGATTCGCTTGTTCTCATTGAGCCGACCCTGTTTCCTCCACCGCATGGAAGACACGACATCCCGCTGGCGGCCGTGACCGAACAGCGAAGGCCCGTGTTTGCCGATCGGCAGGCTGCCCACGATCGCTTCGCAGCCAGGGCATTCAAGGATTGGGACGCATCCGTTCTCGATCTCTACATCGACCATGGCTTTCGTGCCACCGACCACGGCTGGGAGCTGAAGTGTGCGCCGGCCGTCGAAGCGGACTACTACCGCGAGGGCAACAACCACGACACATGGGAGCGGCTAGAGGAAATCGACGCCCCGGTCGTGCTCGTCGCCGGAGAGCGATCGGACAGTCATCACGGTCCCTACCTGTCCCAGCTCCAGGCTCGCTTCAAGCGTGCCCATCTGGAGATCGTCCCCGACGCTGGTCATCTGGTCCCGATGGA
>CAJQOW010000175.1 GCA_905480055.1 uncultured Acidimicrobiia bacterium | reverse complement strand
CCTGCTCGTCAACGGTTCGACGGGTATCGCGGTCGGCATGGCGACGAACATGGCTCCGCACAACCTCGGCGAGGCCTGCGATGCCGTGCTCCACGCCCTCGACAACCCCGATGCGACTGCGGAAGATCTCATGGAGTTCGTCAAGGGGCCGGACTTCCCGACAGGTGCATACATCGTGGGGAACAAGGGTGTCACCGATGCGCTGCTCACGGGCAAGGGCTCCGTGCGGATGCGCGCCGTCACCGACATCGTCGAGATTCGGAAGAACCGGATGGCCATCATCGTCTCGGAGATTCCGTACCAGACGTCCCGCGATCGGATCATGGAGAAGATCGCCGACCTCGTGCGCGCCAAGAGCATCGTGGGGATCGCCGACCTTCGGGACGAGTCAGACCGCAACGGCACCCGGATGGTTGTCGAGCTCAAACGTGACGCCAACCCGCAGGTCATCCTCAACCAGCTGTTCAAGATGACCCAGCTCGAGGACAGCTTCTCGGTCAACAACGTTGCACTTGTCGATGGGGTGCCTCGCACACTCAACCTCGCCCAGATCGTGCACCACTATGTGGAGCACCAGCTCGAGGTCATCGAACGACGTTCACAGTTCCGGCTCGACAAGGCCGAAGCTCGTGCACACATCATTCGTGGACTGCTCATCGCCCTCGACAACATCGATCGCGTGGTTCAGATCATCCGATCGTCAGACACCGTCGACGACGCACGCACCGGCTTGATGGAGGAGTTTGCGCTCTCGGAGATCCAGGCAAACCACATCCTCGACATGCCGCTGCGCAGGCTGACGGCGCTCGAGACAACGAAGCTCCGCGAAGAGCTTGGCGAGCTCGAGAAGACCATCGCCTACCTCGAGGGTCTCCTCGCAAGCGAGACCCAGCGACGAACCCTGATTGGGGAAGAACTGATCGAGGTGCGTGACAAGTTCGCTGATGAACGGCGCAGTCGGATCATTCCCGATGCCGGCGACATGTCCCTCGAGGACTTGATCGCTGACGAGGAACTCGTTGTGTCGATCTCGAACGCCGGCTACGTGAAGTCTGTCCTGGCCCGTGCGTACCGCACACAGGGTCGCGGAGGTCGCGGCGTCAAGGGAACAGGGCTGAGGGAGGACGATGTGGTCACCCACCTCCTCCACACCTCGGCACATGCCTACCTCCTGTTCTTCACGAACAAGGGACGGGTGTATCGCATCCGCGCACACGAAATCCCGAGGAAGGACCGCACGGCCAAGGGCGTCATGGTCCAAGCAGTGATGCCACTCGAGGCTGACGAGTTCATCCAGGCGATCATCGACACGCGGGACTACGAGACCAACCGCTTCTTGGTGATGTTCACCAAGTCAGGTCAGGTGAAGAAGTCGAAATTCTCCGACTACGACTCCCGCAACCAGGTGCTCGTTGCCATCAAGCTGATGGACGACGACGAAGTGGTAGCGGTCCGCCAGACGAATGGCGACTCCGACCTGATGATGTTCACCAGGAACGGCCAGGGCATCCGCTTCACGGAGGACGAGGTGCGCCCGATGGGCAGAGCCTCCCAGGGCGTCCGTGGGATCAAGCTCAAGGAGGGTGACGAGGTCGTCGGTGCTGCCATTGCGGACGAAGCCGAGGATGTTCTCCTGTTGACGTCAGCTGGATACGGCAAGCGCACCGCCATGGTCGACTTCCCCGTCAAGCATCGTGCCGGGCTGGGCGTCAAGGCGATCAAGATCGTTTCCACCAGAGGCGTATTGGTGACGGCGAGAGCGGTCGCCGAGACCGATGAGGCAGTGATCACATCGTCAGACGGCATCGTCATCCGCCAGCAGGTGGATGCAATCAACCGGTATGGCCGGAACTCGATGGGCGTCAAAGTGATGAACCTGGCCGAGGGCGCGTCGCTTTCAGCCCTTGCAATAGCAGCTGTCAACGGAGACGAGTAGGGAACGAAATCTGGCGCGGCGTCGTCAGTAAGGCAGAGCCGAATAGGTCTGTTTCGGTACACTCCCGGACTCCAAGGAGGCCGCATGGCTGTTCGCAGGGTTCGTCGCATCATTCGCAAGGTCGATCCATGGACCGTGCTCAAGGTGGCCGTGGTGCTCAACACTGTCGGTGCGCTCATCTGGACGCTCGGCGTCTGGATTGCGTGGTCGATCGCTGTTCAGCGCGGCATTCCGGATGCGTTTGTCGAGACCTTTGAGCGACTGACCATCGCAGTCACTCCCGATGGGCAGCTCTACTTCAGGGTGGTGGTGATGCTTGCGATTGTCTGGGTCATCGTGGTCACCGCCGCAATGACCCTTGCCGCTGTGCTCTACAACCTGATCACGGATGTTGTGGGCGGTGTCGAGGTTGTGGTTCTGGAGGAGTACGCAGACGTGTCGACACCTCAGACCTCACGTCCGGTCGTGCATGTTCCGGCTACCAACGGCGGAGCCGCAAATGGTGGTGCCGCGAATGGGGCATCGGCAGGCTTGACGTCAGAAGACACCGTCGAGACCGGCACACCACAGACCCTCTGACCCGGGCTCGGGCCACGCTCCAGTCAGGAGCCCGGCACTGGAATTGACCGTGGGAGCGTGATCTGGCTCGACGGGCCGCTCGCTCCGACGACCAGCGGCACCTCGTACCGCACCCGGTCGATGTAGCACAGGCTGGTTGCATCCACCGAGCAATAAATGATCGTGACGTCGAAGTGCGATGTCGCGGAGCCCTCTTCGAAGGTCACCGCCACGCCAACCGGGAGGGTGGTCCCTGTGAGGTCAAACGGATCGCTTCCGTCGAGGGAGACCACGGTGCCACCCGAACTCACCGTGATCGAGGAGGGCGCATCCTCGTTCACCTTGAATCCTTCGGGGAGTTGGTAGTCGAGAACCAGTGACCCCGGGCCAGCAGCAACACTCGTTTCGGGCAGCACCACAAGGTCGCCCCCGAACTCGGCCGGCGGATCGAACGCCTCGACGCCCTTCAGCACCAGCGTCGAGGTCTCGCCGGTTGCTGTATCGATGAGCCGTATGGCGTGGTTGTTCGTGTCTGCCACGTAGAGCGTTCCATCGTCCAAAGAGAGGCCGCCGGGTTCGTTGAACTGGGGCGAGGACCCGTCTGCCCAACCCGCCTCGCTTCCGAGCCATGTGGTGATGGATCCTTCGTCGAGGGCAACCCGCTTGATCTTCGAGTTGTAGGTGTCGGCGACGTAGAGCGTGTTGCCGTCGATTTCCGTTCCCAGCGGGTGCTGCAGAAGGGCCTCGTTCCCAAACCCGTCGGTGTCGCCGAATGAGAACAAGTCGGCGTCTGATCCGGCGACGAGCGCCGTGATCTCCGTGTCGAGGTTCCCAACCCGGATTGCAGATGATTCAGAGTCTGCAAAGTACAACATGCCGTCATCGGAAAGGGTCACGCTCGAAGGCTGGGCGAGCTCTGCCGTCGGGAACGGACCGTTGAGCGTTCCCTCCCTGGCGCTTCCGATCAGCGGCCCGACCGTATCGAACGCGAGATCCGCTCGCCAGATCTGATGGGTTCCGGCGTTGGCGATGTAGAGGCTGCCGTTCGCCTCCTCGAGGTCCCACGGCGTTGCCAGCGCACTCTGGAGGAGGGGTCCGGTCGCAGGTGGCCATCCCTGTTCGCCCGTTCCCACGGCCGTCGTCACCTGACCGGTCGGCAGGTCGATCGCACGAATCAAGTGATTGTTCGTGTCGGCAACGAACAGCGTCGTCCCGGCAAGAGCGAGCCCTTGGGGCGCGTTGAACGTCGCTTCGAGGGCCGCTCCGTCGTCGGAGCCCCGCTCGCCGGAGCCCCACGCTGCCAGGACGTCGCCTGACACCGGATCAACCTCGAGCACCCGATGGTGTCCGGTGTCGGACACGAACAACCTGCCGTTGCTCGCAAGGACCTTCCCGGGATAGCGAAGGGCGGTCTCGGCAGCCGTATCAGCTTCCAGAGCGAAGTCGATCGGATCGAGGTTGAGTGCGCCCGCGGCCCCGAACTCGGCTACGAGGGCGGCAATCACAGGCTGCACGGCGTCGTAGACACCTTCACCCGCACGGACTCCCACCGCCTTGCTCGCAGGATCGATGACGGCAACCGTTGGCCATGCGTTGGCACCCCAAGACCCCCACACCGCAAAGTCTCTGTCGTTCACGACGGGATGGGCGATCTCGTATCGCTGCACGATGTCGCGGAGGTTCTCCGTTTCCCCTTCGTTGGTGAACTTCGCAGAGTGCACCCCGACAACGACCAGTTCGTTGGGGAACTCGGCCTCGAGCCGTTCCAGATCAGGGATCACGTGGATGCAGTTGACGCACCCGTACGTCCAGAAGTCGAGGAGCACCACCTTCCCCTTGAGCGAGTTCAGGGTGATCGGATGGTCGGTGTTGATCCAATCGAGACCTTCGGGAAACTCTGGAGCATCGATCTCGCCCGCAAACGATTCACCGGTGTACTCGACGGTGGTCGAGGTTTCGGACCCGGCGTCGGTGGTGGTTGGCTCTTCCGACGCGTCGGTGTCAGGCGTACACGCAGCCGCGACGAGGCCGATGGCGAGGAGGAGGGCAAATCGTTTCATGATGTGGATCTCAGGTATTGGAACGCCACACCGCAAAGTCGAGTTCCACCGATGAGCACGAGTTCACCAGGTGTTCACCACCGTCGGATGCGGGCTGTACGCCGTTTTCGTAGATCCCGTTGCTGGCACACAGCGCCGTCGCTGCAAGTACCAGCGCTTCGAGGTGGGGACCGTGATCGGCTGCGCCGATGATGCGTTCGCCGCCCTCACCCTCGATCTTGACGACGGCTCCGGACCAGACATCTTCCCGGAATGCAACGAATCGACCGTACGATCGCTCCTTGGCCCACGACATTCCCACAGGATCGGGAAACGCCACGGCAGTCCCTTTCCGCAAGGCGGTGCCTGGTTCTGTCCATGCGATCTGTACCGAGTCCTCAGACTGCAGTTGTGCGGAGGGATGGTGAACGAGCACCTCGGCCAGTGCCGACCCGACATTGGCTCCGACCACAACCGGGATTGCAGCGCCGCCAGGTGCGATGTCCGGTGCGTCGTGCCACAGGACGAGCGGTACTCCGGCGACCGAGCAGCGGGCCAGAAGATCGCCGAGGGGTTCCGCCCTGTCGCTGACAGCAACGTCGTAGCCCTCAACACCATCTGCCGGGCCGGACCGTGCGTTGCGACCAGCTTCAGGTGCATCCCACAGGCCAACAAACGAGATATCAGGCTCGGCGAGCAGTACCCGTGCAGCTCTCTGTCCGACGTCTGATGTCGCGTCGACCAGAACCCTCACTGTGGGGTGTCGGCCGTTGCGGGCTCCCACGTGCCCTCTGGAGCTTCGGGTGTTCCCGAACGGCGCTTCACCTTGACGGTCACGAGGATCGCAACGATGGCGAAGGCAACAATGATTGGTAGCAGTTTCTTCATGATGATGACGATAGTGCGCGACGAAGGTTCCCCACTCGCCGGTGTCGTTGATCCAGCAATCGATGGGAAGCGAGCGTGCGCTAGGGTCACGTAGGTGCCCCGGACTCAGTCCGGGTCCCGGTATGGAGCGAAGTCCGGTGAGATCCCGGCGCTGTCCCGCAACTGTGATCCTCCCAACGGAGGTAGCCAGGTCGCCTCTGTGTCGGTAAACGGTGCTCTCCGGAGGAGAAGAGCGACCGTTGCCGGAAGCTCTCCTCCAGAGAGAGGAGAACACGTGTTCCACAAGTACGCCCTTCTCGTTGCTGCGCTCGCCCTGGTGGCAGCTGCATGTGCGAGCTCGCCAGACGCTGCAGAAGCACCGCCTTCGACGCTCGCGTCCACGTCCACGTCCACGTCGACAACCCAGGCGACGACTTCTACAACAGTGGCAGCGACGACCACAACCGTCGATGACGGATTCCCCGTGACCATCGATGCACCAAACGGCCAGATGACGATCGAGGAACGTCCGACCCGCATCGTGTCGATTTCTCCAACGTCGACCGAGGTGCTCTTCGCGATCGGTGCCGGTGAGCAGGTGGTTGCCGTCGACAGCTTGTCCAATTACCCGCCAGAAGCCCCCCTGAGCGACCTGTCGGCCTTCAGCCCAAGCGTTGAGGCCATTGCCGCATACGACCCGGACCTCGTCGTGCTCTCGTTCGACCCCGATGGAGGCCTGTTACCCGCACTCGAGGCCATTGGGGTTCCAGCGATCCTCCATGCAGGCCCTGCAACGGTCGACGGCGCCTACGCACAGTGGGAGCAGCTCGGTGTGGCGACGGGCAACATTGCTGAGGCTGTGGGTGTTGTGGCTGAAACGTCGTCCCTCATCGATGAGGCCTACGCCACGGTCCCGGCTGCGGCCGAGGGACAGAGCTACTACTGGGAGCTCGACCCGACGCTGTACTCGCTCACCTCAGCGACCTTCGTTGGCGACCTGCTGCTTGAAACAAAGATGACGAACATCGCCGATGATGCGGATACAGACGGCTACGGATATCCCCAGCTCACGTCGGAGTACGTGATCGGTGCAAACCCGGACCTCATCGTCCTCGCGGATACGCTGTGCTGCGGTCAGTCCGCGACCACGGTTGCAGAACGGCCGGGGTGGAACACCATGACTGCCGTCGCCTCCGAACAGATCGTCGAGCTCAACGATGACATCGCAAGCAGGTGGGGTCCACGTATCGCAGTCCTCGTCGAAGACGTCGTTGCTGCAATCCTCGAGTTTGTGCCGGCGGACGCATGAGCGCTGCCCGCCCCGCTTCCACACGCCTTCGCTGGTGGTGGGTCGTCGGGGCGGTTGGGTTGCTCGCAGCATCGGTGGTCGTGTCATTGATGGTTGGCTCGTTTTCGATCCCCATCGACGGGATTCTGCGGTCCCTTGTCGATCGTCTTCCGTTCATCTCGGTCGATCACGGCCTCGATGAACGAGCGGATGCGATTCTCTGGCAGGTGAGGATGCCGCGGATCGTCCTCGGCGTGATTGTTGGTGCCACCTTGTCTGCCGCAGGCGCCGCCTACCAGGGGGTCTTCAGGAACCCGCTCGCCGATCCGTATTTGCTCGGTGCAGGTGCAGGTGCGGGCCTTGGGGCCACCCTTGCGATCGCCTACGGCCCAGACAGTGCCGGGTGGCTGATTGATCCGTTGCCGCTTGCGGCGTTCGTGGGTGCGATTGTCGGCGTCGTCCTCGCCTATGTGCTCGGATATAGCGTGCGTTCTGGGAGAACGGCGGTGACGTTGATCCTGGCCGGTGTGGGCGTCGCGGCATTCCTGACCGCAACGCAGACGTTTCTCCAGCAGCGGAACTCCGAAACGTTGCGCGAGGTGTATGGATGGATTCTCGGGAGCCTCGCTACCGCGAGTTGGGGGGATGTTCGGTTGGTCATTCCGTACGTGGTGATCTCGCTGGTAGTCGTGTTCGCTGGGCGCAGGCTGATGGATGTGCTTGCAGTCGGTGACGTCGAAGCGTCGTCGCTCGGCGTCGAACCCGGGCGGGTCCGGCTGGTTCTCGTTGCCTTCGCCACGCTCGGGACCGCCGCAGTCGTCGCCGTGTCCGGCCTCATTGGGTTCGTGGGCATCATCGTCCCGCACACGGTCCGCCTTCTCACGGGTGCCTCGTATCGCATCATCGTTCCGCTGTCCGTGCTCGTCGGTGGTGCATTCCTCGTCATCGCCGATGTCATCGCCCGAACCGTGCAATCGCCGTACGAGGTTCCCATTGGTGTGGTCACGGCGTTCATCGGCGCACCGTTCTTTGCGATCGTCCTGCGTACGAGCAAGGGAGTCGGCTCGTGACTCCACCACCAACCGAAACCCTCGCGTCCTTCGATGGGGTGACGGTCGCCTACA
>CAJQOW010000174.1 GCA_905480055.1 uncultured Acidimicrobiia bacterium | reverse complement strand
GCTGCGTGATGCCGAATCTCTCCGAAAGCGGGAATCGACGGGTTGCCGCGTAGCAGGACTCGACCAGATCCATCGCCTTCCGCCATACGCGAAGCTGCTCAAAGTCCTGCACGCCCCACACATACGGCACGCCGACACCGATGAGGTCAGACGGATGCTCAATGCGTTGATTCGGGCGGTGTCTCGCTGACCGTCGACACACGACTCAAAACTCACGACTCAAAACTCCAATCTTCCGCGTGAGGCTCCCGAGCCCGCGCTCCCGAGCCCCGGGGCTGCGGCTTTGCGTGCAAAGCGCCAAGCATGGTGTCTATGGTGCCCCCACAGGCAGTCCCAACTACTGCCGCCGGGGAAGGCCAATGACCGTCCAGGTTCGAGAACATCAGAAGACTCCACTGTGGCGCAACGCCACGGTTCTGAAGTGGTCTGCACAGATCTTCGTGCTTCTTGTTGTGCTCGTCGTGTTCGTGACCCTGGCCCAGACGGCGACATCGAACTTCACCAAGTCGAACGTGTCCTTCGGATGGGACTGGCTGTCAGATCCCCCTGGCATCGGGCTGCGGGAAGGCATCGACACGAACCCTGATAGTGGCGTTCGTGCCCTGACGGTTGGCGTGATCAACACGCTGCGCGTGGCAATTTCAGGCATCGTCGTTGCAACGCTGCTTGGGACACTGATCGGCATTGCACGCCTGTCGAGCAACTGGATCGTCAACAAGATCGCCGTTGTCTACATCGAGACGATCCGCAACATCCCACTCCTCGTCCAGATCTTCTTCTGGTCAGCTCTCGCCATCGGCCTGGCAGACCTGACGGCTGACGATGTAGGTGAGTACTGGTTCAAAGTCTCCAACAAGGGCTTTGCCTTTGCATGGGTCTTCCCTGACGGCGGCTTCTGGCCGTGGCTCGTGTTCGTCGTCACCGGTATCTTCGTCGGACGGTGGATCTCCAAGAGGCGCAAGGCCTATCAGGAGCGGACTGGCAATCCCGGACACGGCGGACGCTTCTGGGCGCTCACCGTGCTCGTCTTTGCGGTCGTCGGCTGGTTTGCATGGCCCATCCTCGGTTGGCTTGAACCCGTCTTCAACTGGATCTCGGATCTGATCGCTGGCCTCCCACCAATCCTCGTTCCCATCACGATTGCCGTGGCATCGGTTCTGATCGCTGGGCTGTGGATCAGGAACTTCTTCGAGTCCCGCCGAACTCCGGCCGGATTCGGCAAGATGACCGACGACGATTGGTTCCGGGTGATCTTCGTTGCGTTTTCCGGTATTGCGATTGCGCTCCTCGCCTTTGTCATCAGCGGATTCGAGGTCAAAACCGTTGCCGGCGAGACGTTGGCCGTCGCCGAGCTGATCGTCGACGGGTTCTCCAACTTCTTTGCGTGGCTTGCGAGCAAGTTCAACACGGACAACTACAACACGGTTGTCGAGGGCGTCCGCTCCGGTGGACCTCTCGTATTCGAACGCCCAGAGGTGATCCTCAAGGGTGGCGCTGCCATCCCGCAGTACGGAGACACCGGCATGGTCGTGACCATTCCGTTCTTCTCGATCTGGACGGGTGTCACGCTCTACACCGCAGCATTCATCGCCGAGATCGTCCGTGGTGGAATCCTTGCGGTTCCCAAGGGTCAGACGGAAGCGTCACAGGCCCTTGGAATGAAGAGGAGCCAGCTGCTCAGGCTCATCGTCCTTCCCCAGGCATTCAGGATCATCCTGCCACCGCTCGGGAACCAGTACCTCAACCTCTTCAAGAACACGTCGCTCGGTTTGGCGGTCGCCTACGCAGACATCGTTGCTGTCGGAACAACCATCATCAACCAGACCGGCCAGTCCTTGCCTGTTGTGACGATATGGATGGCGTTCTTCCTCACTGGAAGTCTGATCATCTCGTCGATCGTCAACTACTTCAACCGACGCATGCAACTGGTGGAGCGCTGATATGGCTGACGCAGTAGTCCTCCCGGACGATCTCGAGCTGGCGCCGGAACCGCCGCCAAAGGGAGCCACGATCTGGCTTCGGGACAACATGTTCTCGACGCCGGCAAGCGCCTTCATGAGTGTGGTCTCCATCGTCGTCGTGCTCCTCGCCTATCGGGGTTTGCTTGCGTTCATCTTTGAACCGCTCCGGCGTTGGGATGCGGTCACGTTCAACATGAAGCTGCTGATGGTCCAGGCCTACCCCCGCGACGACATGTGGAGGGTTTGGTTGACGCTCGGGATCGTGTTTGCCCTGATGGCGGCGTCGTTTGCCATCTGGAGGATCGGGAGCAAGACCGAGCCTCGTGTGGTCGGTCAAGCGCTCATGGCAGTGGGCGTTGCGATATTCATCGGTGGCCTTCTCGGGCCGTTCAACGGTGAAGGGCCCACTCCAGAGGAGGCCGGTGGCTGGATATCTACCGGACGAATCTGGTGGCTTGCCGTTGGTGCCATCCTGCTGCTCGCTGGCTATGGCGTGAGGAAGCTTGCAGGGGACAAGGTAAAAGAAGAACTGATCCCCATCATGGGCATCGTGGGCGTCCTCATCGTGCTCGGGCTGATCGTGATCTGGACGTTGAACGTTCCTGTGCCAGCCAAGCTCGTGGACGGCATGGCGATCACCGATGGCGCAGAGGCTGCGGGCATTCGAGCGCCGCAGGTCAAGGTGTGGCGTCCGATCGCAGAATCAACGACGCTGCCGTGGACGATTATCGCCCTCGTCGCGATGATCACGTACGGGTTCTTCCGGTTCATCGCTGGCAAGGGAGCGGATGGGGCAATCAAGAAGACCCTCACCGTGTTGTGGCTGCTCGCATTCCCTGTCCTGGTGCTTGTCCTTCTCCGCGATCCGCAATGGGATTGGGCTGAGGGCGCACAGGTCCACCTGACCGGCTTCCTCGTGTTCGCCGCCGTGGGGACGCTTGTCCTGTGGTGGAGTGGTCGACCGAACGTGGGCGAGGTTGGCAGAGTGCTGGCCGCTTTCCTGTTGGTTCTTGCTTTCGCCTCGCTGTTCATCCCCATGCCCTTCGTGTGGCGGATCATGCTGTTCGCCCTTGCGGTCTTCGCGCTCGCCGCCCCGAGCTTCGGCGGTGACGGGTCGAAGGGAATCATCAGCGCGTGGTTGATCACTGTTGGGATTGTCGGCTTCACCGTTTTCACCGTTGACACGGTTTCGGGTATCGATGTGCCAGGCAGCTTCTTCCTCGGTGGTTTGTCGCTGACCATCGTCCTCGCCTTTACGTCGATCGTGTTGTCATTCCCGTTGGGTGTGATCCTTGCGCTTGGTCGAACGTCGACCATGCCCATCTTCCGTCTGCTGTGTACTGCGTACATCGAGCTCGTGCGTGGGGTTCCGCTGATCACGTGGCTGCTCGTGGCGTTCCTCATGCTCCCGGTTGCACTCCCTGAAGGCATTGAACTCGGCAGCGTCCTCAGGGCCATCGGAGCCATGACCTTCTTCTCCGCCGCCTACCTCGCAGAGAACGTGCGCGGTGGTCTCCAGTCGATTCCCGGTGGTCAGCGCGAGGCATCAGAAGCGCTGGGTATGTCGACGATCCAGACGATCGTCTTCATCACACTTCCTCAGGCTCTGCGGGCCGTGATCCCGGCTCTGGTCGGCCAGGTGATCGCCCTGTTCAAGGACACCTCGCTCGTGACGATCGTCGGCCTGTTCGACTTCCTCCACATCGCCCGCCAGATCATTCCTGCACAGAGCCAGCCGTTCAGTTTCCTTGGCTCCATCAAGGAGACGCTGATCTTCGCTGCTGTGGTGTACTGGATATTCACCTTCACGTTCTCCCGTATCAGCCTCCGTCTCGAGAAGAAGCTCGGCGTGGGCGAACGATGATCAGTATTCAAAGAGGAGCATGATGGACAACGAGCAGAGCGAGCAAGGCACAGGAAGGACGCTTGGCGACCCCATCGTGGTCACCGAGGACGTCAAGAAATGGTTCGGTGACTTCCAAGCACTCAAGGGTGTCACGGCAACCGTGCGCGAACGCGAAGTGGTGGTCATCATCGGTCCATCGGGTTCCGGAAAGTCGACCTACATCAGGTGCATCAACAGGCTCGAAGCCCATCAAGAGGGCACGATCATCGTTGATGGCATCGAGCTGACCAACGACATCAAGAACATCGAGAAGATTCGTTCTGAGGTCGGCATGGTGTTCCAGCAGTTCAACCTCTTCCCCCACCTCAGCGTCCTCGACAACATCACGCTGGCTCCCCAATGGGTTAGGAAGCAGCCAAAGGCCGAAGCCGAAGAGTACGGCATGGAACTCCTCGAACGAGTCGGAATTCCTGAGCAGGCGGACAAGTACCCCGGCCAGCTCTCGGGTGGACAGCAGCAGCGTGTCGCCATTGCGCGGTCGCTTGCGATGAAGCCGAAGATCATGCTCTTTGATGAGCCGACGTCGGCACTTGACCCTGAGATGATCAAGGAAGTGCTCGATGTGATGAAGGAGCTCGCCCTGGGTGGCATGACCATGATGGTTGTAACCCATGAGATGGGTTTCGCTCGTGAGGTCGCAGACCGGGTGATGTTCTTCGACTACGGCACGATCGTCGAGGAGGGCACCCCGGAGCACTTCTTCACCAACCCGCAGCACGACCGCACGAAGCTGTTCCTCAGCCAGATCCTCTAGCGATACGCGGTCGACTCGGTTTCCGGGTTCCATCCTGCGGTCGGCTGATCCGATGTCGAGCCTGTAACGACGTCGCTATGGTTGTGGCTTCCCCGAGACCACCGAAGAGGTCGAAGAGGTATGGACGACGCCACCCAACAGCCGGCCAACGAGCTCTCCACGCAGCGCGGTGTACCCCGTTACGTGGCGCTCCTGCTGCTCGGCATGGTCATCGTCACCGGTTCGTTGGCGATCTTCTTCGCCACGGAGGCTGCGGATGCTGCTGCGGACGCTGAGATCCTCAAAGATGGCGTCGATCGATCCAGGCTCTCGCGTGAGGAAGCGGTGGGTATAGCGCTGCTGGCGAGAGCGAGGCAATCCCCCGTGCCTGAGAGCGAGGGCCACGACCACCACGACCACGACCACGGCGGGTCATCCGGGACTCGTGCGCTGACAGCTGATGAGCAGCGGACCCTCGATGCCCAATGGGATGCCGCCGTCGCGGTTGTGCCTGGCCTCGACACGATCGAGGAGGTCGAGGCTGCCGGCTACGTGTTGGCGTCGGGCCACAGTGACGGCGCTGGTGTCCACTACGTGAAGTGGTCGATCGTCGATCGCCCGTTCGATCCTGCTGCTCCCTCGATGCTGTTGTTCGACGAGCTCGTCCGCGGGGAACCCATGGAGCTGATCGCCTTCTCGTACTGGGTCTCGTCAGAGGAACTTCCCGAAGGTTTCGTGGGCGACGAGGACTCCTGGCATCGTCATCTGGGCGTCTGCTTCATCAACGGCTACATCAAGGATGAGAACGTGGTCAGTGAGCAGTGCCCGGGCGATTGGGTGAACGGCATGGATCTGTGGATGCTGCACGCGTGGGTTGTCCCAGGTCTTGAGAACGAGTACGGCCGGTTCCACACCGTGAACCCGTTTCTCTGTGAACGAGCCTGCGGTCTCGAGAACTGAGTAGTCGATGCCCAGAACCCCGATGACCGGTCGATGGCTGTTCGGGACGATCGCGTTGTTGTGGGTGGTCTCGATTGCAATTCCCGCTCTTGCACATGCAGATCTCGTGTCAGAAACACCCGCCAACGGCGCAGTCGTATCCGAGCCGGTTGAACGATTCGAGCTCGTGTTCACGGCCGCAGTAGAGCCGGTTGAAAGCGGCATGCGGCTACTGCACGGCAATCACACCATGGACGTCACGGTGTTCCAGCCCTCGGAAGACACTGTTGTCGTCGAGCTGGTTGAGCCGATCTCGTCGGGGCGATATGCCCTGTTCTGGAAGGTCCAGTCAGCGGATGCACACGTCATCGAGGGCACAACGGTTGGCGAGGTCGCCGTTCCGGCTGATTCGGCCCAGGACGGTTCATCCTCTCAATCGACCGTTGCGACTGCTGAAGGTGCGACTCCGGCGGCGCCCACGACAACGATCGCCTCTGAAGAACCGCTCATCATTGTCAACACTTCACTTCCGCCCAGAGCGTTCGAGGTGGCTGCAGCTGCAGTCGCTCAGGACGCCACAGTCGGTCGCTGGATGTCTGCCGTTGGCCGGTGGATCCTGATGGCCGGCGGACTCCTCGCAATCGGTGCCCTGGTGTTCGCGGGGACATCCCTGGCGGGCACTGAGGACGAGGTACGACGAGCGGTGCGATGGGTTCGACGGGGTGGCGCCCTGGTGCTCGTCGGCACGCTGATCGAGGCTGTCGGAGTATCGACGACGCTCGCTGGCTCACTCGCTGATGCGCTGGCGTTCTCTAACCTCGTGGATGTGTTGGCTGGTGCGTTTGGCGTGTCCGTTCTCTTGCGTCTGGCCGGCGGCATCGCGTTGCTCG
>CAJQOW010000173.1 GCA_905480055.1 uncultured Acidimicrobiia bacterium | reverse complement strand
CCACACTCTGGACAGACCGTCGTACTTCATCGCCGAGTACTCGTTGTACAGACGAGTAGTTGCATCAGCGACACCGCGCTTGATCGGCTGCGGGATGCGGCGTCCGTGCACGCCCATCCAGTACGCGAGCATTTCTGCTGGCTCGTCTGGTCGGGACATCGCCGAGTTGACAACGGAACGACCGCCCTCTCCACCGGCAGCTACGTACTCGGCTGCAACCACGATTGGTGCGGATCGCATGTTTGCCTCGTTGCGCAGCCACGGCACGAAGCCGCGGACCCAGACGGGATCCTGTCGTGTCGCCTCGTGAACGAGTTTCACGAATCGCGAGTCGCGCTTTGCACCCATCTCGTAGAAGGTGTCTTCTGCGACCATGTTGGTGAGCGCCAGGAGAAACAGCTCGGACTTGGTGTCACGAGCGAATGCCGGGGCTCCTTCGTACGTGCGGTGGTTTCTGCCTTCCTGGGTATGGATCACCGATGTCACCGCTGGACGTCGGAAGAGCCGTGCGAACTTCGTCATGACAATCACCTCCTTGTGTTTGGGTGTCATGTTCCGGTTCGGAGTTTTCGGTCTGGACAAGCTGGGGCCGATCTGGTGTCTGGCTGCCGCTTGGGTCCGCTTGGCCTGGGCCAGCGGCAACAATCTGCCTCCGTGGCAGGACAGGACGATGCCCCATGTTGCTGGGGTGTCCCATCCACGCCGGGAGGCGGTGCGTCGGGCGGGATTCGAACCCGCATACCCGATTGGGTGCTGGCTTTTGAGGCCAGTGCGTATGCCGGTTTCGCCACCGACGCATGGGCGCTGTGAACAGGGATGAGGCGGGTCGGTAGTGCTCTACCACTGAGCTACATCGCCACTGGTGTGTCGAAGGAGGGAATCGAACCCCCGTCTCTCTTTCTAGGAAAAAGAAGTAACCCACCTCTTCGCATCAGCGCTCGTTCCCGGCTGTGGAGTCGAACCACAGCTGCGTCCTGAGCGGGCATTGCCCTCATGTGCATGCCGGGAAGGGCAGATCGAGTACCGCTCGGCACAGGAAGCCTGCAACGAATTGCAGGCGGGTTACGCGGACTCGAACCGCACCCCTCTCAGGGCCCCATCCGAAGGAATCCGTGCCATCGCATCGATCTGTCGTGGTGTCCCTTGGAGTCGAACCAAGTCTCCCGGCAGATGAGCCGGGCTGTGCCATGTCATCATGGACACCTGGGGCGATTTCAGGAGTCGCCCGGTACCGCTCGAAGGATTCAAACCCTCCTCTTCGGGTTCGAAGCCCGACGTGTTCTTCTCTACACCAGAGCGGCCTGTCACAGGATTCGGCGGTGAGCGAGAATCCCGTTCGTCCGGAGAGGTGGAATCGAACCACCCATCTACAGGTCATGAATCTGTCGCCTCGCCAATAGGCCTTCTCCGGTGGGGTGGTCGACCGGAGTCCAACCGGTATCTCCTGGGTCACGACCAGGCGCTCTGTCATTGAGCTACGTCCACCGTGCGAGTGGCTGGATTCGAACCAGCATCCCCTTGTTTAGAAGACAAGTGCGTTCGTCCGTTACGCCACACTCGCGAAGTGCTCTGTGTGGGATTCGAACCCACATCGCCCGGTTTCGCAGACCAGTGCTCATCCATTGAGCTACCAGAGCAGGTGAAGCATCACGGACCTCACGCCTGAGCGGCGAGCTGTAATAGCCGTAACGGCCCGTGTCCGGGCGATCGGTCCGATCCGCTTCACGATGCGGAGGCCAGTGACCTCCGCGTGATGCGTTCTCTCTGCAGTTTTCAAGGAGCGATGGGGCTTCGAGGCTCCTCAGAATGCAGAAGAGCCGCCCGATGTGGGGGCGGCTCGATCGAACGGTGACGCGCTACGTCACGTTTGGATCAGCCACCCTGGTGCGAAATGGAAGTTCAGCCGTAGGCGTCTGTGTTGCCACAAACGCCGCGACAAACCATGCCTGGCTATGCCGGTCGGTTGCCTTCGCAATGTCGTGTTCATGAGGTGAACTCGTTCTCTCACTGGGTGGGTCGGATACATACAAAAAGCCGCAACGTCCCCGAAGGGGGTGTTACGGCTAGAGGGAACTATGGACCACGACAGCAGCTTTGTCAACCCCCAACTTCACCGACTGCTTGCGGCGGCTAGGGATGCCCAGCCCGCGAGCCCCCGAGGCACCACGGGATGCCAAAGGCCCTACGCCTTGGGCAGCACGTACCGCCAGATCATGACGAAGTGGATTGCGGTGCCTGCGATGACCATCACGTGGAAGAGCTCGTGGTAGGAGAACACCCTCGGCCAGAGCTTCGGCCAGTTGGTGATCAGGAGGACCATGCCGACGGTGTACACCGCGCCGCCGATGAGGCCGAGGAGTGCGGCAGTCCATCCGAGTTCGACGACGAACTTCCAGGCAATGAGGATGCCGAGCCACCCCATCGTTGCACCAAGCGCCATGGAGAATCCTTGCTTGTCCCTGGGGAAGAAGGAGTGCTGAATGATGCCGACAGCGACGGTGCCCCACGCAAACGCGAGGAAGGCCCATTGCTGCCATCCGTCGAGTGCGACGATGGTTGGCGGGGTATACGTTCCGGCGATGAGCACGATGATCATGGTGTGGTCGACGCGCTGCATCCGCTTCTTCCACTCGGGGTCCCAAGGGATGCCGTGATACAGCGAGCTGGTTGTGTAGAGGGCGATCATGGCGAGGCCAAAGACGACAGCGCCGGCGCGCGCAGCCATGTTGGGTGCCTGCCACGCGAGGAAGAGGGTGCCGAAGACTGCGGTGATTGCAGCGGCACCGTGCAGGAACCCACGAACGGGGTTCTGCATCCGGCCCAAGGTCCAACGAGGAATTTCCACCGAGGTGAATCGTACCCCAGCCGACCGTATGTCTGCCGGGGTTGTTGCACATCGAGTCTCGATTGACGTTCGCCGGGAGGTTTCTCGTCGGAATCAGGGGTATACACCTAGTCTGTGGTCCACTGGCTCCACAACGACGGGGATGTTCGTGTCGACCAAGGATTCAATGCTTCGGCCGCTGTACAAGGTCTACGGAGACCGACTCGCCAGTCAGCTGGATCGTGGTGCCCTGCCCAAGCACATCGGGGTGATCCACGACGGGCACAGGCGATATGCACGTGCCGAGCGACTTCCTGACTATCAGGCGTCCTACCGGGTCGGCATGGAGAAGTTCGAGGAGTTCCTGCAGTGGACCGCAGAGCTCGATATTGCCGCAGTCACCTGCTGGTTGCTGTTCACCGAGAACCTCCTCAGACCGGATGAGGAACGCGTTCCCTACTACGAGGTTGTCATAGAGCTCTTCCATCGCATCCCTGAATCATCTGCTGGCAGGGACGTCAAGGTGAAGTTCATCGGAAGCCTCGACCTGCTTCCCTCCGACCTCGTCGAGGCGGCCAAGGAACTCGAGGAGCAGTGTTCTGCAGGTTCTCGGCGTGTAACCATCGCCCTCGCCTACGGCGGTCGTCAGGAGATCGTGGATGCGGTGAAGGACCTCGTCACGGATCTTGCGGACCAAGGTGTTGCAGCCCAGGAGATCAGTGCCCACATCGAGAAGGAATCACTGTCGGAGCGCATGTACGCATCAGACCTGCCAGACCCCGATCTCGTCCTCCGTACCTCCGGTGAAGCGAGGCTTTCCGGGTTCATGCTGTGGCAGGCCGCCTACGCCGAGTACGCCTTCGTCGACGTCTACTGGCCTGCATTCCGGCGCGTCGACTTCCTTCGGTCCCTTCGCGATTTCACCCGCAGGGAACGCCGATACGGCAAGTGACCGCCACTCCAGCGCGGCCCACATGGTGGTGGGTTCTGCATCGTGGCGAGAGGGCGAACTCCCTGAAGTGAGCCCAGAAGGATCGGGCCGCCTTCCACCTCGTGCTTGTAGGGTGCCGCCATGGACCGAATTCGACATGTTGTCGTGTTCGACTCAGCGGATGTCGCAGCGGAGAGCGCGTTTTGGGCTGCGATGTTCGACGGGCTCGTGGTCGACGAGGATCCGCAGTTCCACTGCGTCATCGACAAGCAGGGAAATTGGCTCGTCGGTGTGCAACGTGCCCCTGACCACGTTCCGCCAGACTGGCCAGAGGGGCAACCACAGCAGGTTCACATCGACTTTCACGTGACCGATCCAGCAGCAGCGCATCGGCGTGCCATCGACCTGGGTGCACGACTCCTCCAGGATGCAACGGATCCGGGATCCGACGAAGGACATCGTGTGTACGCCGATCCGGCCGGTCATCCGTTCTGCCTCGGTTGGGGCCACCCGACCCAGGAGCAACTCAGCAACTTCCTCGCCAGCTACCGCGCCAACGATTGATCAGGTTCGTTACAGATCCGGGTACTGGGTACCAGCTACCAGGCACCGAGCTGTGCTCATCTCGACCGGAACTCGAGGGGTATGTGGTCCTGGTCGTTGAACGTGCGAAGGCTGGGCACGTAGGCGCCGGCGAGGGGGATCATCTTGATCCGTGCAAACGATGCATGGAAGAGAACAAGACGTTCCCATTCCCACGGCGCAGGCGGAATCCCAAGCAGGTGCGTGAGGCACACGGAGTTCGTCCCACCGTGTGCGACAACCACGAGCCGACCGGGGTCCGTCGACATGTGCCAGAGGCTTGGGTCGATCGGATCCCTGAAGACGCCACGTTCTGCGAGTAGAGCGTCGAGGGCGGTGGTGACACGATCGTGGAACGTGCGGAAGGACTCGCCACCAGGAAGCCCGTCCCACCACTCTTCTGGCGTGCGGTCCTTCGTCGTCTTGAAGATCTCGATGACCGAGTCCTCGGTCACGCCCTCCCAGTCGGGCATCTTTACCTCGACGAGATCGTCAACGGTGATGACGGCAAGATCGGTATCGCGGGCGATCGGCTCTGCCGTCTGCTGGCTTCGCTTGGCCGGAGACACGATCAGTTCGGTTGCCTGCTTCGGGTCGGTGGCTATGCGCCCTGCGGCAAGCTCGGCTTGCTTGTGACCCAGGTCGGTGAGAAAGGGATCGGTCTGCGAGAGGCCATCAACGGCCCACTGTGGTTGGCCGTGGCGGATGAAGACAATGTCCATGCGCGCAGGGTAGCCACCGGCGAAATCGAGGAACTACCCCAGAATGAACCGAAGGCCGCCTTACGGCGGCCTCGGTTCGGGCTTAGACGGGAGGTTAGGAAGGCATCCTGTCTGACTACCGTATCGACGGAACTGGAGAAGGACTTGAGAGGTTTTTCTGGATTTTTCTGAAGACCCCACATCGGCCCTCGTCGATCACCTGAAAACCCATGCTGTGCGTACAGATGGCCCGTTTGTGCTGCGCTCGGGGGAGACGTCAGATTGGTACATCGATGCCCGCCAAACGACATTTTCGGGCGAAGGTGCGCGTGTAGTCGGTGCGGCCGTTGCCGCTGAGGTTCCCGAAGGGGCGACCGCCGTGGGCGGCATGACGATGGGTGCCGACCCCATCGCAATCGCCACCGCAATGGTGGCCTCGGAGTCCGGCAGAAGTCTCGCAGCGTTCTCGATCCGCAAGTCGGCAAAGGATCACGGAACGGGAGGACGGCTCGTTGGGCCGGTTGCGTCCGGAGACAACGTGGTCGCCCTCGAGGACACCACGACGACCGGGTCCGCTCTTGTCGAGGCCATTGATGCACTGTTGGCCGAAGGCGTGAACGTGGTCCGTGCAATCGCCCTGGTCGATCGATCGAATGGGGCGGCGCGCGCAAGGGTTGAAGAACTCGGCGTGCCCTACATTGCGCTCACTACGCCAGCCGACCTCGGAGTCGAGACCTAAACCTATGCGCGCCTACACGTCCCCTATCAGGCTGTTTGCCTTTGGTCTCCTGGGACTCCTCCTGATCATTGCCTCGATTGACGTGATGTTTGCCCATTGGGTTTCCACGGAACCCGAGAACACGGACGGTGTGCTCACCACGAGGGGTCATGCCCAACAGCGTGGAGACATCGTCTGGGGAGCCGTCATGCTCGGAACTGGCACTGTCCTCTTTGGAGGCGCACTGATTGAGCTTGTCCGCCGCAAGCCTCAGGCAGTGATCTCCGCCGGAGGGATAGCGCTCCCCATGGGCAAGCACGGGGATGATGTGACCGTCCCCTGGTCGAATATCCGCAACGTGCGCGGAGACCTCATGGAAGACGGGTTCGACGGTGCGATGCGCGAGCAACTGGTCATCGAAGTACTGGATCCCAACGGATTGCCGCCTGAACCACACAACGCTGAATGGCGCGGGGACGAGCTGCTCGTTGACGCAGAGAACTGGACGAAGGGCGTCGGTGAATTCGCCATCGCTGCCCAAGGGGCGCTTGGCCACTATCGCCGGGTCGATGAGATCAAGCACATGGAAGCCCCATCACTCACGTGGCAAACCTCAGTTGCGACGGCTGGAATTGGCGCAGAGGAGCAAGTCGCACCGGGTGGGGAAGTCGAAGTCGATGAGGCGGAGACTGGTCCCACAGCGTCGGACGACGGGGCCGCGGGCGACGCACAGACTCATACACCGAGCAACGAAATGTCCGGCGATGACCCCTCTGGCGACGTGTTGAATGGAGACGCACCCGAGCCACCCGATCCGGAGGAGGCAAGCCCGTGATCATTGGAGCACACGTCAGTCCACAGAAGCCGCTCGCAGAGGCCACGGCCAGAGGGGCCGAGGCAGTTCAGGTGTTCCTGTCGAATCCGCAGCAATGGAAGGCACCCCTGCCGCGAGACGATGCGGAGGAATTGAAGGCCTCCGACATCGATATCTATGTGCATGCCCCGTACCTGATGAACCTCGCCAGTCCGAACAACCGCGTGCGTATCCCCTCGCGCAAGACCCTCGCCCAGACCGTGGAGGCTGCAGCAGCGATCGGAGCGAAGGGCGTCATCGTCCACGGCGGAAGCGTTGGCGATGACGAAGACGTCACGGTCGGGTACGAGCGTTGGCGCAAGGCGCTCGATTCATTCGATGTTGCGGTCCCGATCCTCGTCGAGAACACAGCGGGGAGTGGGAACTCGGTGATGCATGAGCTCGAGCACTACGGGCCGCTGTGGGATGAGATCGGCTCGTTCGACGTCGGTGTGTGTCTTGACACCTGCCACACGTGGGCCTCGGGTGCCGACATGGGAACTGCCGTCGACCTCATCACAGGGTTGGTTGGAGGGATTGCGCTCGTCCACTGCAACGACTCGAAGGACGAGGCAGGTTCCAATCGCGACCGGCACGAGAACCTCGGTGCCGGGCAGATTCCCGAGGACCTCCTGGTCAGCGTGACGAGGGACGCCAACGCTCCTGTCATTCTCGAGACACCCGGTGATGTCGACAACCACGTCGCAGACATCGCCTGGCTCAGGTCTCGGCTCTGATGTCGAGCGATCAGCCAGGGTGGTCGTACGCCGGGGACAACGGTCCTGCGGCATGGGGTTCGATTGATCAATCCTTCGCCCAGTGTGCTGTGGGGACCATGCAGTCGCCCATCGACCTGTCCGTTGCAACGCCGGGTGAACACGGCGATCTCGCTCTGACCTATCACCTCAACTCCTTGACCTTCACCAACAAGGGCCCGACGGTGGTGATCACTGCCCAGCCGGGTGGTGTCATGTCGTATCGGGGCCGCCAGTACGACTTCAGCGAGCTGCACTTCCACGCACCAGCCGAACACACGGTTGGAACCGCTCATCCGCACCTCGAGGGGCACTTCGTACACATCGGGCCGGCACGCTCCATCGCGGTTGTGGCGGTGCTGTTCGACGCTGCCGATGGCACCCAGCCGGTGGACCATCTCGTTGCGACGATCCCTGAGCCCGACGAGCCGGTGTCAGGGGTCCGACTCGCCGACATCCAGCGCATCATCCCGCTTGCGTCGAAGCGATACCGCTATCAGGGATCGCTGAC
>CAJQOW010000172.1 GCA_905480055.1 uncultured Acidimicrobiia bacterium | reverse complement strand
TGCAAGCAGGTCGTTGCGCAGGAACCGCTCCTCGCGCACGGGGATCCCTTCGGCATGCGCCACCTGGATCGTGGCTTCCCGCGTTATCGAAGCGAGTATGTGGCTGTCGAGGGCAGGCGTGCACATCTGGCCATTCGTCACCCACCCGAGGCTGAAGGTCGGTCCTTCGAGGACGACATCGCCAGCACCGACGAGGGCTGCGTCGTCGAAGCCCCGCGATCGGGCCTTGATCGTGGCAGCGAGGTTGGGTCCGTACGACAGCGTCTTGGCTCCGGTCAGCTCCGAGCTGCGCCCATCTGCATGCCAGGGTGCGTCGAGCACATCCAGCCGCACAGCAGCGGGTACCGCAGGCAGCGGTTCCACCAGCACGATGATCTGACTGTCGGTGCCCGGGTGTTTCTGGTCGATTCCCCCGGTTACATAGACCCGGAGCACTCCGCCGCCGACCGACTCGGCCTGTTCTGCCACCGAAGTGCACCAAGCGCGAAGCTCTTCCACTCGTGGCAGCTCGATCCGCAGATGCGCGGCGCTGCGATCGAGCCGCTCGAGATGGTCATCGAGCCGGAAGGGAGTCCCCCCGTAGACGCGCATCGCCTCGAAACACCCATATCCACGCTGGAATCCGATGTCGAAGATGCTGATCGTTGCATCGGCGGGATCGTGGGGAACGCCATTGATCAACACAGGGCCGAGCGTTCGATTGTTCACGGCGTGAACCGATTCGTGATCGGGAGCCTGCGGTCGCGACCAAAGGCCTTCAGCGTGATCTTGACACCAGGCGGCGCTTGGCGACGCTTGTATTCGTTCCTGTCCACCATCGAGGCGACACGCCGGGCGAGCTGAGGATCCACGCCCGCGTGCCCGATGTCGAGTGCGGTCATATCGAGCTCGATGTAGCGATACAGGATGTCGTCGAGGACCGGATACGGCGGCAGCGAATCTGAGTCGCGTTGGTCTGGGCGGAGCTCGGCGGAGGGTTCCTTTGCGATGATCGACAGGGGAATCACTTCGCCCTGCGTGTTCCGCCATCGGGCAAGGTCGTACACCATTGTCTTGTACACGTCCTTGAGCACAGCGAAACCGCCAACCATGTCTCCGTAGAGGGTGGCATAGCCAACAGCCATCTCCGATTTGTTTCCGGTCGCAACCACCATGCCGCCAAGCTTGTTGGACAAGGCCATCAGGATCGTGCCCCTGATCCTTGCCTGCAGGTTCTCCTCCGCAACGTTGTGGGGCGCATCGCCGAACAGGGGCTCCAGTGCACCCAGGAACCCTTCGAAGAGGTCGTCGATCGGCACGATGTCAATACGGGCGCCCAGCCGTTGTACAAGGTCGACCGAGTCGTCCACGCTTCCCGCAGATGAGTAGCGAGTTGGCATCGTCACACCGTGGACGGCATCTCCTCCGAGGGCATCGGCTGCGACGGCGGCGGTGAGGGCAGAGTCGATTCCGCCGCTGAGCCCGATGACGACCTCGGTGAACCCGTTCGACACGACATATTCACGGAGACCCGTAACGAGCGCCGAGTAGATCTCTTCGAGCTCCTCGGGTTCCTGAGCCACCACAGGGGCCGGAATCGAAACGCGATCAGGGCGGGGCTCGACCGTTTCCACCAACGGGAGTAGCGGCGTTGTGCCCCTGTCCACATCCACATCGACGACGAACAGGTCCTCGCTGAACTCTGGGGACCGAGCGACGATCGTCCCGTCAGGCGCCATGACCATCGATCCGCCATCGAACACAAGCTCGTCCTGCCCGCCAACACAATTCACGTAGACCACATACGTGCCCCCGGCGGTCGCCCTCGCCTTGAGCATGGCCAGCCGTTCCGCCCGCTTGAACACGTGATAGGGCGACCCGTTGATGTTCAGGATCACCTCCGCGCCACCGACTGCTTGACCCATGGGTGGTCCGGACTCGTCCCACAGGTCTTCACATATCGAGATCCCACAGTTGACAGAGGCAATGGCGTGGAGGCGAATCGGATCGAGCCCTTCGGCGAAGTACCTGGCCTCATCGAACACCCCGTAGTTCGGCAACAGGCGCTTGTGATAGACATCTACCGCCTCACCACCAGCGAGGATCGCTGCAGCATTCGTGATCGAACGAGGCAACGCGTCGTCGTCCTTTCGAGCATTGTCCAGCCTGTCGACGAATCCGACGACCACCGCTGTGGATGTGGTGTGGGACGCGATCTCTCGGACGGCTTCGAGGTTGGCATCCACGAATCCAGACTTGAGCACCAGATCCTCCGGGGGATAGCCGCATACGGCAAGCTCGGGCAAGAGCAACACATCGGCGTCACGCTCGGTCGCCCAATCAATCGCCTCGATGATCCGCGAGACGTTGCCATCGATGTCACCGACGGCAAGCTTGAGTTGGGCGCCTGCGACGCGCAACGAACGCGTCACACGCCCTCCATGGTCTCGTCGATCAGGTGATCGACAACAGCCATCAGTGCCTCATGATCCGATGCTCCATCAGCAAGTGCGGCATCGCGTGCTGCTCGTTGCCGGTCCGAGCTGGTCCCCTCGTTGGCAATGATGCGTGCCCTACTCACAGACTCGAGCGATCCGAGCCGTGCGGCGAAGTCGGCAACCAGCTCGACAAGCTCGTCCGCAAGCCTGGTCACGGGCACAAGCTCACCCCGTCCGAAGTCGATGAGCGACTCGTCAACCCCGTAGCGCTGCGCCCTCCAGTTGTTCTCGGCGATGAGCATGCGCGAGTACACGCGCCACCGCTGGTTCTGCATGCGCCTCTCGTACAACATCGCGAGCAGCGCCTGATAGAGCGCGGCGATGGTGATCGCATCAGCGTGCCTCGTGCAGGCGTCTGCGGACCGCATCTCGATGGTCGGGTACCGAGCCGAGGGTCTGATGTCCCACCACAACTTGGTGGAGTCCTCGATCACCCCGGTCTGGACAAGCACATCCACGTGCCGCTGGTATTCGGCCCAGTCATTGAACTCATCAGGGATGCCCGTCCGCGGCAATGCCCTGAACACCGCAGGCCGATAGCTCTTGAGCCCCGTGTCCACGCCATGCCAGAACGGTGACGATCCCGTCAACGCCAGGATGTGGGGGAGGAAGTAGGACACCTGGTTCATCAGGTCGATCCGGAGGTCCTCATCGGCGATCTCGACATGGACGTGCATGCCACAGATCAGAAGACGTCGCACAACGCCCTGGAGCGCCTCGTCGAGCATCCGGTAGCGCTCCTGGTCCGTGTACCGCTGATCACCCCAAACGGCGAACGGGTGGGTCGAAGCAGCGATGATCGCCATGTTCTCGTCGGCAACCGTGTCGACAACGAATCGCCGCATCACGGCAAGGTATTCGGAGAGCTCCTGGACGTCTCGGCTCACGGGCGTGCCGATCTCGATCTGGGAGCGGATGAACTCCGGGCTCGTCATGCCAACCGGCGGAGTCTCGAGCGCCCTTCGGAGATTGTCCGGAAGATCGGGCACCAGGTTCCTCGTCTCGCGGTCGACGACGAAGTATTCCTCCTCGACTCCGATCGTGAATGTGGGTTCCTCTGGGACCATGTTGACCTCCCAGCGACAGCGTAGACCATCGCGAAACCGGTCAGGGAATGACCAGAAGCCCCTCACGTTCGAGAGCGAGCCGCAGCGAGCCTTCCTCGCCGGGTCTCACGGACAAGGTGAGGACACCGCCACCACCGTGGGGAGCGTGTCGCATCTGAATGTCTCGGATGTCGACACCGGACGCCTCGAATGCGTGACCTGCCTTGGCGAGCTCGCCTGGCTTGTCTGCAAGCGCCACCCGCACCTGTGCCATGGGTGAACCGAGCGCGCGGCGGGTCTCACGGGCCGAGGCAAGAAGGGTCAGCAGTGAGTCGTCGTTGGACATGATCGCTGCCTCGATCATGGCAAGTCGCTCACGAAGGGCACCGATCGCCTCAAGCACGGCAGCATCGTTGGACTTGAGAATCTCCACCCAGGGAATGGGCTGTGACGCACCGAC
Source organism: uncultured Acidimicrobiia bacterium (assembly GCA_905480055.1). The sequence continues at coordinate 4,908 of CAJQOW010000172.1, read as the reverse complement.
GCGAGTGAGGTCGCGGAAGCTACCAGCAGCGAGATCGATCGAGTGAGGACTCTCGGCGGCTGCAGAGAGCAGGCTGCCCGCAACAAGCTGGGGAAGGTGGCTGATGAGGGCAACCGCCCTGTCGTGTTGGACCGCAGACATGTGGATGGGCCGAGCGCCCAACGATTCGATCGCATCGGTGGCGAGTGCCAGGGATGACGGAGCGGCTCCTTCGACCACTACCCAGCTCGCTCCGTGAAACAGTGCAGCTGTGGCCGCAGTGGGCCCTGAGGTCTCGCGCCCCGCCATGGGGTGGGTCCCTACAAAGCCGGGGAGATGGGCCGCTGCCGCCACGACCGGAGCCTTCACCCCGGCGACGTCCATGACTACCCCGTCCCAAGACAGCGTTGAGACGATCTCGACGGTTGCTGTTGGCGGTGCGGCTACAACAATCAGGTCCGGATCACCATCCAGCAGGTCTGCAACCGAGGAAGCCACGTCGTCCACGAGGTCAGCCTCTGCCGCCAATGCGCTGACGGCTGGATCAGCGTCATAACCCGAGACGTGCCAACCAGCGCGCCGAAGGCCCGCGCCTATCGACCCGCCAATCAGACCGGTTCCGATGATCCCAGCTCGTTTGTTGTCCATATCGCCGCCATGGGTGCGGTCAGTCGACCGCCTTGTGGCGCTGCAGGCTACGCCGCAGGCGCTGCCACCACCGATTCGCCACATGGCCTTCGACACCGGCATGGCTCTACTCTGAAGAAGCGTGAGACGAGTGTTTGTGACGGGTGCGGGAGGCTGGGTCGGAGGGCAACTGATCCGACGACTCTCGCGTCGCCCTGATGTCGAGGTCTTCGCCGTCGACGATGTTCCTCCGAAGGTCGAATTCAATGCACCGTTCCAGCGTCTCGATCTCGACCGCCTGGCTCTCGCAAGGCACGTCCTCGAGGTCGAACCCGATGTGGTCATCCACCTGCAATCGGTTCACCGTGCAGCAAAGGAAGACCGCAAGACGGAATCCGAGGATCGCATTGTCGGGGCCCTCGCCTTGTTCGGCGCCATCGAGCGGCTCGGCACTGTTCAGTCAGTGATCGTCAGGTCGGACGCCGCCATCTACGGAGCAGGACCCCGCAACCCGTCCCTGCTGAAGGAAGAAACACGGCCACAGGGCAAGCGGAGTCGCTACCAGCGCGATCTTCAAGAAATGGAGCGCTTCGTTGCGGAAGTGCAGGACCGACACCCCGGCGTCACCTTCACGACGCTGCGGTTCGCGTCGATCTTCGGGCCGAACGTAGGCAACGCCCTGAGCCGATACCTGACCCTCCCGGTCGTGCCAACGCTGATGGGCTTCGATCCGCGCCTCCAATTCACCGACGAGCGCGATGCGGTTTCCGTTCTGGAGCACGTTCTCGACACACCAAGGGACGGCACCTTCAATGTTGCGGGAGACGGCCAGATCTACCTCTCTCGGGTACTCCGCCTCGGCCGTCGGTTGCCCCAGCCGCTCCCGGGCAGGCTGTTCGACTCGGCTCTCCGGAACCTCTCGAGGGCGAACATCTCAGTCCCCGGTCACATCGCCGGCCAGCTCAAGCACGGCAGGGTCATCGACACAACCCGCATGCGCTCCGAACTCGGCTTTGAACCGGCCCACACATGTCGTCAAAGCGTGCTCAACATCTATCACCCCTCGGCTGAGGTATCGACATGAGGAGGCAGAATCTCGAAATCCTCCGCAAGTCTGAGCTCCTCGAGCTTGCGCGCCGTGCCAACATCCGTGGTCGCTCCTCGATGACCAAGGCCGAGCTGATCGAGGCGCTCGTCAATGCCCCCACTCCGGCTTCGGCAGCGCCCGATCCTCAGGGGTCGGCACACTCGGCGGCTTCCGACGAACGCTACGGGTCGGGACTTCCCTTCAGCCTGCCTGGTGTGTCGCCGGAGGATCGTGCCGAAGCCAGTGCACGTCGATCAGCACTGGACGAGCGGCTGCGCGACTACATCGACCCCTCGGAGCACTGTCCCTGGAAGAGCATCGAGGGTCACCCGTGTGGCCTTCCGCTGGTGGCTGGCACCGATCGATGTGGACTCCACGGGGATGGCTCAATATCGGATCGAGCTGTACCTCTCACCGGAACGCTCGGCTTTTCGGCATGGCCAGCGCTGTGGAGGCACCTCACCCTTGCCACCTACGACGTCGACCCGTTCGGCCTGGATCCCGTCGTCGCAGAGATGGCGTGGCATGTGCTCAACGGTCTGTACTACGACTACTTCCGTGTGCAGGTCGAGGGCATCGAGAACGTGCCCACCGAGGGAGGAGCGGTTCTCGTCGCGAACCACGGTGGCGCGCTATTGCCATACGACGGAGCCATGTTGAACCTGGCCGTGATGAACGAGTCCGAGGTGCCGCGTCGGGTCCGAGTGATGGCAACGGAGATCTTCAACATGCTTCCCTCCGTCTCACACCTCTACCGAAAGGTCGGGGCAACCTACGCCGCCCGTGAGGACGCACGCGAGATCCTGCGTCGAGGGCACCTACTCGGCGTGTTCCCCGAAGGAGAGCGCGGATTCATGAAGCCCGTCTGGGAGGCATACCGCGTGGGACGACTCGGCCGCGGCGGATTTGCTGAGCTTGCCGAAGAGGCTGGTGTGCCCATCGTGCCCGTCGCCATCGTCGGAGCCGAAGAGGTCCACCCTGCCGTGATGGTGTCGAAGAGGCTCGCTCGATTGGTACGGATGTTCTTCCCTGAGCAACGGGTCGACGAAATTGCGCTCTCGCTCAACCTCCTCCCCCTGCCCATCAAGTGGCGCATCCGATTCCTACCGCCCGTACTTCCCGGTGGTCCCGCCGGGGGCCTCGACGCGCTCGATCAGCTCGAACGGTCTGAACAGATCCGCCGGTCCATCCAAACCGCCCTCGACGACATCCTCGCCGCCCGCCGAACGGCGTTTTGAATTCTGAGTATTGGGTTCTGAGTTCTGAGTTCTGAGCCATGAGCCATGAGCCGTGAGCGTGAGTCTTGAGTCCTCTCTTCAGGGGGCACAGGCCAACACACCAAGCAGAAGAACGCCAGACGTTCTTTCGCTGGGTTCCGCGGCCCTCGCTTCGGGGCCGTGTACCTACTGCTTGCAATTGCAAGCGGAACGCTGTATACTGCAACCAATGAAGGCACCCCAGTTCGACGTCGGATCGTTTATCAAGGAACAGCGCGAAAAGAGCGCCCTTTCGATTCGGAAGCTTGCGGACATGACCGGTGTCTCCAATCCATAACTCTCGCAGATCGAACGGGGTGTCCGGACACCGTCTGCCGAGATACTCAGATCGATCGCAGGAGCCCTGTCGATCCGCACCGAGACGCTGTACGAACGAGCCGGACTGCTCGACAGCGACGAACCGCCAGGCGTTCGCGATGCGATTGACGGCGATACCAGGCTCACCGGAACACAGAAACAGGCGCTGATGGAGATCTACACCAGCTTCATCGCACACGACCAGGAGGAAGAATGAACCTCGAAGACACCATGGCATCAGCCACCAAGACAGTGACAGACACCGCAACGACGGCAACGGACATGGCCAGGGAGTACGGCACCACCGCCGTCACGACGGTCGCGGACACCGCATCGACGGTCACCACCAAGGCCAAGGACCGCAGCAATGCTGCTGTCACCTCGGTCACGGAGTCGACAACGGTCGCCACCGACAAGGCAACCGAGTACGGCACCGCCGCGGCAACCGCCCTCGGAGAAGCCGTGCAGACGTTCGTCGAGTCCGGCAAGGAGCTCGCTTCCCAGCTCGTCGTGAGCATCAAGGAGTTCCAGTTCGGTGAGACGAAGGTCGCCGAGCGAGCGGAGGCAACTGTCGAGACGGTCAAGGATTTCCAGCTCGGAGACAAGAAGGTCGGCGAGCGCGCATCGAAGACGGTCCACACCGTTTCTGACCGCGTCGAGAACGTATCCGAAAGGATCGATGTCGAGCAGATCCAGGACCAGGTCGCAAAGCTTCGCCACCAGATGGAAGGTGTGGTCGGAACCTGGAAGGACTCCTTCCGTCCAAGCGATGCACCAGAAGCGCCCAAGACCAAGAAGGCAGCTACAAGGAAGAGCGATCTGACCAAGGTCACCGGGATCGGTCCCGTGACGGCCAAGAAGCTCAACGCCGCAGGCATCACCACCTTCGGAGCCCTCGCCACCGCTGAGGTCGACACGGTCAGTGAAGTCGCTGGCACGTCAACCGCCGCGGCAGCCAAGTGGATCAAGGCTGCAAGGACGATGGGCTGAGCGGAGCGAGACGAAACTCTCGACACCACGCTCAAAACCAATCAGAAGGGCCCGCACTCAGGTGCGGGCCCTTCTGCAATTCTTGGATTCGACCGATCGACTCAGGAGGTGACCAGCGGCTCGATGGCATTTGCCTCGTCAATCCATCCCTGCACCATTTCGACCGTGGGGAGTCGCTGCACGAGGCGACGCTTCGCATTCACCTGACCCAGCGCAACCATGAGGTTTGCAGCGTTGCGCCGACGCAGCGTCTTGATCGTGTCCACCCCGGCTCCCCCGAGAAGGTCCGCATACTCCGACCCAACGCCGTTGATCCTCATCAGATCAGCTTGCTGTGCCCACTTCAGGAGATCCGCGGTCGGGATACCCGTCCGCCTCGAAACCTCTGCGCGTCCCTTTCGGGTGCTTGCCTGTTGGAGCAGCGAGTCGGTTGTCCGGACCCGGGACTTGCGAAGCTTTGTCGCTTCCCGGTGACCGATGCTGCGAATGGCTGCTATCGATGCCATGCCTTGTCCTTCCCTGCCTCGACGCGGCAATCGTCGAGAATACCCATGTCGCTCTTCCTGATGCGAGGCGACTCCACTACGGGGTAGCGGGTAGCTGTTCGGCCGACTCGAAGGCCGTCGGTGCGAGCTGATCGACCCAGACCTC
>CAJQOW010000171.1 GCA_905480055.1 uncultured Acidimicrobiia bacterium | reverse complement strand
TCCACCAACGCCACCGGCTGGGTCACCGAAACCTCGGCCGCCACCGTCAGGACGAAGTCCCCGTATCGGATCCACCACCCGTGATGGCGGACGGGACCTCCATCGACGACCACAACGAACGGGCTCCACGCTTCGGCCGCTCCCCCGGCGAGGTCGTCGAGGTGCACCTCGACCGTTCGGGTGTCCCGACGCAGCCCCGTCCTGAGCACTTTGAGCGAGCTCTCCTTGGCTGACCACATCAGATTGGCAAGGAGGTCGAAGTCTCCGGCGGCGACCTGGCTCCGTTCGCTGTCTGTCAGGTAGTCAGCGACAAACCGCTTGCTCCTGGGTTCGACCAGCTCCAGATCGCACCCGATGCGTTCGGGACCCTCCCGCAACGCTGTCACCGCCCAGTCCGCCCTGTCCGTCATGGCAATCACACTCGGCTGATGCGCGCCGTCCACGAATAGCTCGGGAGCACCGTCCGGCGCATTGCGCACGACAACCGCAGCCAGGCTGCGGTCATCCCCAGAGCGCCCACGAGCAAGGCTGACCGTCTGTTTGGCGGTCCACCTGCCGAGGCGGGCCTCCGTTCGACGCTTTGCGAAGCGCATGCGCGCAAACCGCTCAGCTTCCGCCCTGTCCATCCATGATGTGCCATCGGCAACCTCACCCATGCCGCACGAGTGCCACAGAATCAAACTCATGTCGTCGTCGATGAGCCCAGCTCACGCTCCATGCCGCGTTCGATCGCGTCGACGAGATACGGTCGGAGATCTCGCGGTGCGATCACTGCGTGGACAGACCCAACGGCCAGTGCCCTGTTGATGTCGTGGACGGTGTCGAACTCGTCTGCAACCTCGCCGAGCTTTTCAGACCGCACTTCGTCGGTGATCGCGGCGAGCCACGCTCGCATGTCCGCTCGTGTCGACGTGTCGGCATCGCGAACGGCGGCCGTTGCCTCAACGACTCTCGGGTCGGTGGCGGTCCGTTTCTTCACATCGCGGGCGAACACCACAGCCGCGGCGGGCGCACCGCCGATGACCGAGGCGTGCGATCCCTCGATCGCTGCGATCTCCATGTTGTCGTGAAGGGTGTTGGAGAAGACGACGAACGCTCCCCCGTGGTACCGCGAGATCACGACGAAGACGATCGGGCCGTCGAAGTTGACAACGGCGCGCCCGATCTCGGCACCGTATTCGAGTTGGAGGTTCCGCATCGACTCCGGCGAACCATCGAATCCGGACAGGTTGGCAAGCACCACCAAGGGCCTGCTCCCGGATGCGGCATTGATGGTTCGAGCGACCTTCTTGGACGCCACGGGGAACAGCGTTCCGGCAGTCCACCGATCCGGGCCATCGGCAGGGACGAAACCAGCACGTTTGATCGGCCGCGATTCAAAGCCGAGCAGGGCGACAGCATGGCCTCCGATCCTGGCATCCCAGGACACTGCGACCTCGGCATGTTGCATCCCGAACCACCGCTCCATCGGCGCGTGGTCCCGATCCACAACAGCGGCCATGATCTGACGGATGTCGAACGGCTTCTTCCTGCCTGGATTCGTCGCCTCGGAGAAGACCTCGCCGACCACGGCGAAATCTCCACCGTGGGCGGCCTCCTCGATGTTGCGATCGATCGGATCAGATGTCTCCAGGCGACGGGGGAAGCGCTCGCCGGGCGACACATAGGTCGCCTCGTAGTGTCTGAGCAGGATGGCGCACGCATCGGGAACATCCCTGGCGAAGTACTGGGCCTGGCCGTTTGGTCCCATGATCCGCTCGTAGCCACCGATCCCCTGGTTGTCCTCTGCGGACACCCCACCCGAGTAGTCAAGCGCTTCCTTCCCGGTCAGCACCATGGCGCTTTGGGGCATCATCACGAGGATTCCCTTGGTGTGCATCAGCATCGTCGCCTCAGCGTTCCAGTAGGGCTGGGCCCCAACGTTGATGCCGGTCACGACGATGTTGATCTCTCCGCCGTCCTGCGTGAACTCGACGAGGCGACGCAGCACGAGCCCGATCCAATCCATGTTCTCCGTTCCGCTCTCCATCGAGATGCGGGCGCCAGCCGAAACGGTGAACCACTCGAGCGGAATCACCTCGCGTTCTGCCAGATCCAGGGCCGCAATGATCCTCGCGCATTCACCCTCCGCAACGTTGCCCATACCGTGCGTCGGGTCCCCGATGAGAACCACGCGGCGGATTCCATCTGGGTTCGAGGGAGCCGGGTTCGAGACCACGCCGACAACGATGTTCGTGTCGTTTTCACCAACCTCGCGATGCACCGGCTGGAGCTCCCCATCGACCAGGTCGTACTCGTCGAAGCTGCCGAGCGCCACGGCGGACCGCGGGTCCCCTCCCCTCGTGAGCATTTCCACGATGTCGGCAGGGTGGTAGAGACCCCTTTGCCTGAGCCTCGCAATCTTCTGCTCCAGCGGCGACAGAGGTTCAATCGGACCGCTCCGGGTCCTTCGCAGCCTGACGCTGACGTCCCTGCCACCGGGGTTGAAGAACTCGAGGGTGCTCGGCACGATCTTGCCGGATCCGGGAGTGCGCACCCTCACAACAACGTCCACCTGCTGGAGGCCGATGCCTTCGGTTTCACGGCCGAGACGATCGATCAGGTGGCTGATCTCGTCACGATTGAGTTCCAGCGGTGGCCACACGTACAGCATGGCTCGATTGAAGTGGAGTCTCCGGTGAGTCGGAAGGTGGGCCTGGAATCGACGAATCGAACCGAGCACATCGTGGAAGACGCGCTCGAACTCGGGTAGCCGGTCAACCTCACCGCGTTCGTTGCGGATCGGCGTCAGGTCCCTGACCTCAGCGAACGCCAGCAGCCGTTTATCGCGTGGGTTGTCCCTTGCCACACCGTGGAAGACATAGATGTCTTCGAGCGTGGGAATCCGTTCGAGGTCGAATGCTTCGAGGCGCTCCATCCTCAGCCGCTTCCCCATCATGGGATGGAGGTCGCGGTAGAGGGTCTCCTCACGGTAGGTGCCATCGCCAACCGGCCGGAACGTGAAGTTCAACACGCCGCCAATGCTCGTTCCTGCCTCCGGGCTCGCCACCGACGCGACAACCCTGCGCAGCTGAAGCTGGCCGAGCTCCTTGTTGAGCGAAGCCAGGACGCCGTCTCGTATGGCCTCGGGGGAGCCCATCGATGGCTCCTTCCAGACGAACAAGTCGGCGATGACGTCGTGGCTGGCGTCACATTGCTCGGCAACCGAGGCGATCGCCGCAACTCCCTCGTCCAGTCGGTCCCACAGCACATGGATCGCGATCGCATCGATGTGGACATCATCGAGCTCGTAGTGGCCGGTGACCGCACTGAGTCCATCGACCTGCGTCGCCTCGACGTCCAAGATCGGCCTGATCCTGTAGTACCTGCGGAACATCACCTCGACGAGGGCACTGTTCATGCTGCGTTGGCCAGGCTCGAAGCGTTGTGACAGAACGCCCGTCAGCGGTTGCGGGCAATCCACGAGTGCCCTGATGTGATCGGCCCTCGTGGGTTCATCAAGATGCTGTTCCAACAACTGCAGCTGCCGATCGGCCTCCCGATAGGCCCCGGCCCGAACCTCGCTCAGGAACGGTTCATCGAATACTGCATAGGACACCTCTCGGGCGAGGTCGTGCACGGCCGGATATCGATCGCGCGTTTGGTGGATCATCGCATCCAAAACGTCGCGGAACCCTTCATCGCTGGTTCCGGGGTCGTTCAATCGTCGGTCGAGCAGAGTCAGGATGATGCCGATCTGACCGGTCATGCGCTCGTGCGATGTCGCTATCCGATAGAGGGCCGCGTCACGGTGCTCCTCACTGGATTCATCGTCCACGCCGTAGTGGGCGAGCGTACGTTCCAGATGCTCGGTGAACCGCTCCGGAAGTGCATCCGTTGTGGTCGGGTCCTTGAGGTAGCTGTAGAGGTACTCCTGGCTGCTCCGTCGGGTGACATCGCCGACGTCGTCCTCTGTTGGCACTCGTCGGAAGAGGCTCACGATGTCGACGAAGATCTCGAATATCCGACTCTCGATCTCGTGAAGGCGGGCAGGAGACAGCTCCTCCGTGCACCGACTTGCAATCTCGCCCATCGACCCGGTGATCGCGACCGGGTCCACGTCGTAGCCGAGGAGCAGGGACGCGATCCGGTCGAGTTGAACCTCGCACCGGGCAAGTTCAGCGGCGTTCGAAGTCGCGATGCCGTCGAACACCACCGAACCCACATCGGCGTCGATGGTGTCGCCCTCGGGCTCGAGGATGATCAGTGGCGCACCTGTGCCGACCTGCGTGTTCTCTCGAGCGACGATCTCCCGCACAGTTCCTGCAAAGGGAGCGGCGACCTGCGTCTCCATCTTCATGGCCTCAATGACCGCAAGCCGATCGCCTCGCTCAACGCGATCTCCCTCTGCGACGGGTATGCCAACGACAACCGCTGGCGAAGGAGCTCGGATCACCCCGCCCTCGTCGTGACCGATGCGGTGGGGGACGCCGTCGATCTCGACCAGATGGGTCCCACTTTCGATGAGCGACAGCAGCCGGTGGGTCTTCCCCCCAACCGTGATTCTCTCCACAAGCTGGCCCGAGTCCTCGATCATTGCATCGATGGTTTCGCCGTCAACCTCCACCCGATAGCGACCGGATGCAACCTTCCTTGTCCGAGGCTCGTATCCGCTTCCGCGGTATCGGAGGCCGATCGCTTTGCCAATTCCAGCATCGACAATGGGGCGTCCGCGATTCGCAGAGTCCTTGAATCGACCCCGATCAATGAGCATTTCCTCTTCGTACGCCGCAATCGCGGCGGCGACGATCGCTACGTCGGCGTACGGACTCTCTCCATACCCGCCCACCTTGGTGAGGCCATCCACCCACCCGATGTCGTATGCGCCGGACTCGAATATCGGGTCCGCGAGCAACGACTCCACGAAGGACTTGTTCGTCGCACCATCGCGTACCACGACAACCGTCTGGCGGAGCGCTCTGCGGAGACGAGAGACAGCCTCCTGCCGGGTTCGGCCATACGCCATGATCTTGGCAATCATCGAGTCAAACTCGGATGCGATCGAGTCTCCCTCTTCGACACCCGTATCCACGCGAACACCGGGACCTCCGGGGAATCGCAGGAAGTCGAGCTGACCTGGCGAGGGGGCAAACCCGGCGATCGGATCCTCGGCATTCAGGCGAATCTCCACGGCGTGGCCGCTCGTCGGTGGGGGCTCACCGACGAGCGGCTCACCGCTTGCT
>CAJQOW010000170.1 GCA_905480055.1 uncultured Acidimicrobiia bacterium | reverse complement strand
ATTTCCCAAACATCTGACTCGGCGCCCACCAGTACCAGCTCAACCACTACGACCCAGCAAACGACGACGACCCAACCTTCAGAGGGCTATTCGAAGACCTTCGACACCGACGGGGGGTCGGTGAGGGTCGTTGTCGAGGGTGACAGCGTCACGTTCGGCGGCGCGGTTCCGAACACCGGATGGAAGGTGGAACTCAAGAAACCGGGACCTGAAGAGGTGAGGGTTGAGTTCGAGGAGAACGACGGCGAAGGCGAAGTTGAGTTCTCAGCACATGTCGAGGATGGCGAACTGAGGGTGGAGATCTCTGGCGGCGACCACGACGACTGAGCTCGTCAGTCTGCGGTTGCGGGGCCCGTCGGGGTGATGTCGAGAAGTCCTTCGGCAAACCGTCGGTAGCCGGGATCATCTGAGCGTGATGTGATCTGCATCAGGGACCATGCGACATTCCACGCCAAGAACACCCGGATCATGTCGCGAAGGTCGGATCGATGGGTGTCGGTGACCTCACCGAAATAGGCCTCCAAGAGGATGTCACGGCCCGTGTCGTCCAAGGCATACGCGACGCCTGCGAGATCGAACATCGGATCGCCCATGCCCGCGTACTCCCAGTCGAGGAACCACAGGTCTCCGTCGTCGAGCACGTTCAGGTAGTACGGATCGTTGTGGCAGAGGACCTGGCCGTCCCCGCTCGCCGCCCTGCGGTCCTTGGTAGGCATGACGAGCTCGAGGACTGCTCCCAATCGATCGGGCCTCGCGACGCCGCGTTCATCGGTTGTCGCCAGCCATCGCCTGATGTCGGCATACGGGTCAAAGGTGCCGATCACGGATCCCAGGGAATGAATGTCGGCGAGTCGAGCTGCGACCCTGCGCACCGTCTCCGGACGGGAGAACTCGTCGGATGTGAACGGCTTGGCATCGGTGAGGAAGCGAGTCACGGAATGGCCTTCCGGCAGAAGGAACGCAACCGTTTCTGGGGCTATGCCTGCCTCCGACGCCCTGCGTAGCGCTGCGGCTTCGCGAGCTCGGTCGATGCCAAGAATGGCCGTGTTGGCGGTCGACACCCTGACGACGAACGCATCGCCGTCAGCCTCGAGCAGGTAGTTGGTGTTGGTGAGGCCCCCGGACAACACACGTGCCGATGCTTCGCGCGTGTCCTCGAACATCGCCACTCGCGCGAGAACTTCGTCAACTTCACGGATGCCGGTCGGGGGAGCCACGGCGCAACGATACCGCACCTTGTGGGCGCGATTGATGGGTCGGAGCATGGATGTGCCAAGCTTGCGGGGCGCACCGATCAGGAGATGACCTCATGCAGTCCCGCAGACTTGGAAAGACCGGATACGACGTTTCCGAGGTGGGCTTCGGTGCGTGGGCGATCGGTGGGACCTGGGGAGACGTCAGTGATGCCGACGCCATGGCTGCGCTCAACGAGGCGCTCGACCGTGGGATCACCTTCTTTGATACCGCAGATGTCTACGGGGATGGCAGAAGCGAGAAGCTGATTGCCAAGCTCCGTCGCGAGCGTCCCGAAGCGAACATGGTGGTGGCCACCAAGGCGGGACGCAGGCTCGATCCACACACCGCCGACGCCTACACCGGCGAGGCCATTGAGGCGTTCATCGACCGAAGTCGCGAGTATCTCGAGATGGACACGCTCGACCTTGTGCAATTGCACTGTCCGCCAACTGACGTGTACTACCGAAGGTCCATGTTTGATGCGATGGACGGCCTTGTCGAGAGTGGGAAGATCCGGCACTACGGAGTCAGCGTGGAGAAGGTCGAGGAGGCGCTGAAGGCGATCGAGTACCCCAACGTGGCGACGGTGCAGATCATCTTCAACATGCTGCGTCACCGGCCCGCAGGATTGTTCTTCCACGAGGCCCGGGCCCGCGACATCGGGGTGATAGCCAGGGTGCCGCTTGCGAGCGGCGTGCTCACCGGCAAGATGAGCGCGGCCAGCACATTCGCCGCCGACGACCACCGAACGTTCAACCGCCACGGCGAAGCCTTCGACGTAGGCGAAACCTTCTCTGGTGTTCCCTTCGAGGTCGCCCTTGCTGCGATGGATGAGATTCGACCGCTGATCCCGGCCGATTCGACTCCGGCACAGTTCGCACTCAGGTGGATCCTCAGCCACGACGCCGTGTCGAGTGTGATCCCCGGAGGCAAGAACCCCGGCCAGGTCGCCGACAACGCAGCGTCTTCGGACCTCGGGCCACTCGATGACCAGACGCTCGCCCAGGTCGCAACGATCTATGACACATACGCCCGGCCCTATGTGCACGACCGCTGGTAGAACGGATCGGTCATGACGATCGAACTACCGGATGAGCCAATCAGCGTTGGGCGGACGGCGGATGTCTACGCCCTCGACGACGAGAGGGTTCTCAAGCTTCTGAAGCCAGGTTTCGCTTCGACGCTGGTCGATACCGAGGCCGACATGACGCGAGTGGCTCATGCTGCTGGCGTGTCGACACCTCGTGTGCTCGACGTCGTTGAAGTGGACGGTCGGTCCGGCATCGTGTTCGATCGCATCGAGGGCGACCTTCTCCTCGATGACATCGTTCTGGACGCTATGCGCTTCCGTGAGTGGGCGAAGGTATTCGCAGGTGCCCACGTCGACGTGCTGAGCAAGTCATCCCACGATCTCCCCGACATCAGGGATGAGCTCGACCGCAAGATCCGAAGCGCTGATCTTCCCAGGGAGAAGGAGCAGGCGGCCCTCTCCGTGCTTGGCGCCGCACCGGAAGGGGATGCGGTGCTCCATGGGGATTTCCATCCCGGCAACATCATCTTCACCACCGGAGACCCGGTCACGATCGATTGGCTCGACGCAGCCAAGGGCCACGGGGGAGCAGACATCGCACGCACGCTGTGGCTTCTCTCGCCTGCAACGATGTCGGATGCGATCCCGAACAAGCGCGTGATGACCTACATCCAGGGGTACTTCCGAAGGCGGTATCGCAAGATCTGCTCGTCGAAGCTGAAGATCGACAGTCGGGTCATCGATGCGTGGAGGCTGCCGGTCGTCGCAGCAAGGCTCTCGGAGGGCGTCGATCGGGAAGAGCCAGCCCTCCGCGCCGAGGTGGATCGGATGACAGGCGGCTGAGGCTCGACAGCTCGTTCCATACACTGCCGGACGTGACGAGACGTACCAACTCGGCCAGCGCTGGCGTTGTCCATGCACTCCTGGCCTTCGGAGAAGAACTCGACAGCATCGAGGCATCCAGGCTTTCGACGGTGCTCACCGCAAACGAGCCCGCGAACGACCTGCTCGTCAGCGACCCGTGGGGATTCCTCTGCGGCGTCATCTGTGACTACCAGATGCCTGCCGACCGTGCATGGGCAACCCCGTACAACCTCGCGCAGCGCCTTGGCGGGTGGTCCGTCGAAATCGTCGCAGCCGACCCCGTTGCTGTGCGCCAAGCATTCATCGGTCCACCCGCGATCCACCGCTTCCCGAACCAGACGTCGGACTTCGTCATCGAGGGCGCCAGGCGAGTCATCACCGAATACGGTGGCGACGCGGCCGCGGTTTGGCACGACCAACCGACCGCTCGCGACCTGCAGGACAGGCTGGTGCAGTTCAAGGGCATCTCGCAGAAGAAGGCCGCAATGGCGGTCGAGATCCTCTACGCACAGCTGAAGGTGCCCATCCGCGACATGGAGGGATCAGACATCGCCTACGACGTACACGTCCGTCGAGTCATGCTGCGGACGGGACTCGCAGAGCGAGACAACGTCAACCACATGGTCGAACAGGCACGAATCCACCACCCGGACCGTCCGGG
>CAJQOW010000169.1 GCA_905480055.1 uncultured Acidimicrobiia bacterium | reverse complement strand
CCTGAAGATGTACACGCCCGGAGCGTCGGGAACCGAGGATGGTGACGGTCGTTGGAGCATTGGACCGATGGTACCGACCACCTCTGTCACATCTGCCCGAGCCGGCTATCGCTCCGTCGAGCGAACCCACCGAACCCCGAGCAGTCTGGGTATGTGGTGCTGCCCGACGTATCCGGGTAGCGCCTTGATCGTGTCTGCGCTGAGAGCCCGCTCGACCATCAGATCCAGGTTCCAACCGGCGGCCGCAGCGTCGGTTAGGAGATGTCCCAGGGGTCGGTGGTGGAACCTGATCTCTCGGTGGCCAGCAGGTTCGAGCGACGATCCGGTTCGGAAGTAGTCCCCCCATCTCCACAGCACTTCACCGTCCTCATCCAGCAGTGGTGCCGAGCCGGGAGCCGTGTATGCGGGATGGTTGATCACGATGACCAATGCACCGCCGTTGCGCACGATGCGAGCACTCTCGGTGAAGAACCCGGCATGGTCCTCGATCAGATCGAGCAGGTATACCGAGTACGCAGTGTCGAACGCGTCGTCCACGAAGAAGTCGAGACCGGGCAGCTCGGCAACGACCACCGGTCCTGCAACGGAGGCTTCGACGGCGAGCTCGGTGGACAGATCAACGCCCACCACGGACCCACCCACCAACCGCATGCCCTGGCCTTCCCCACAGCCGAGGTCAACAGTGGCGCCAGGGTCCTGTGGCAACAACTCGACGAGTAGTGGATGCACATCGATGGCGTAGGCCGAGTCTGCGGCAGCCTCATCGGTCCACCAGGATGCGATGTCGTCCCAGTTATCGCTCACCTGACGAACCCCCGTCGGTGTAGTGTGACCAGCCTGGTCGGCAGCGACGGCCTCACAGGACGTCGCGAAGGAACTTGCCGGTGTAGCTCTGGGTGATCGCCGCCACATCCTCCGGAGTCCCGACGGCAACCACGCCTCCCCCGCCGTCGCCCCCCTCGGGACCGAGATCGATCACCCAGTCGACGGACTTGATGACATCGAGGTTGTGTTCGATGACGACCACCGTGTTGCCCGCATCCACGAGTCGCTGGAGGACACCGAGGAGCTTGCGGATGTCCTCGAAGTGGAGCCCGGTTGTTGGTTCGTCGAGGATGTAGAACGTGCGCCCCGTGGATCGCTTGCCAAGCTCCGCGGCGAGCTTCACCCGCTGCGCTTCACCGCCAGAGAGCGTCGGTGCAGGCTGGCCAAGACGGACATACCCGAGGCCGACGTCATAGAGAGTGCCGAGGACCCTGGCGATCCGGGGCTGGTGTTCGAAAAAGGTGAGCGCCTCCTCGATCGACATGTCGAGCACGTCGGCGATGCTGTGCCCCTTGAACATCACCTCAAGTGTGTCCCGGTTGTATCGGAGCCCTCCGCACGTGTCGCACGGCACGTAGACGTCAGGGAGGAAGTGCATTTCGATCTTGAGGGTCCCGTCGCCTTTGCAGGTCTCGCACCGGCCACCGGCAACATTGAAGGAGAACCGCCCTGGCTTGTATCCGCGCATCTTGGCATCCGGTGTTGCAGCAAAGAGCTGGCGGATCGCATCGAAGACCTTCGTGTACGTGACGGGATTCGAACGCGGCGTCCTGCCGATTGGCGACTGGTCGATGTTGATGACCTTGTCGATGAGATCAAGGCCCTCGACCCGCCGGTGCTTCCCCGGCAAGATGCGCGACCCATGCAGCGAGTTGTGCAAGGCCTTACTCAGGATCTGTTGGACGAGAGATGACTTGCCACTGCCCGACACGCCGGACACAGCGATGAAGGTCCCGAGCGGGAAGCTGACCTCGATGTCCTTGAGGTTGTTCTCAGCAGCCCCAACCACGGTTATGGCTTCCTCCCGTCCGGGCCGCCGATGCTCGGGAACAGCGATGGTGCGTTCGCCCGAGAGGTACTTGCCCGTGATGGATGCGTCAGTGGTTTCGAGGTCCTTCACGGTTCCTGACGCGACGATGCGCCCACCGTGTTCACCTGCTCCCGGACCGATGTCAACGACGTGGTCCGCTATCCGAATGGTGTCCTCGTCATGTTCGACAACGATCAGCGTATTGCCAAGGTCTCACAGGCGCAGCAGCGTCTCGATGAGTCGTTAGTTGTCGCGCTGGTGCAGACCAATCGAGGGTTCGTCCAGGATGTAGAGGACACCAACGAGCCCCGATCCAATCTGGGTTGCGAGCCGGATCCGCTGCGCCTCTCCCCCAGCAAGCGTCGCTGCGGACCGTGCGAGCGTCAGGTAGTCGAGGCCAACGGCAACGAGGAAGTGCAGCCGTTCAGAGATCTCCTTGACAATCGGCTCGGCGATCGTCGCGTCGCGTTCACTGAGCTCGAGCGCGCTGAGGAAGTCGAGGGATTCGCTGAGACTCATCGCGGACACAACTGCGATGTTGTTGCCATCGATCGTCACCGCCAGGCTGATCTCGTTCAACCTGCCACCGCCACATCGCACACATGGGATCTCCCGCATGTACTGCTGGTAGCTGGCGCGTGCGCCCTCGGACTCTGAATCGGCGTATCGGCGTTCGATCCACGGGAGAACACCCTCGTATTGGGCGTCGTATGACCGCTGCCTGCCAAAGCGATTCTCGTAGCGGATCGTGTAGGCGGCCTTGGGTCCACCATTCAGCACGAGATCCTTCTGCTTCTTCGTCAGGTCCTTGAACGGCTTGTCCATGTCGATACCGTGCGCCTGCGCCACCGCTCCGAGGAGCCGTTGGTAGTAGGTCATGCGGTGTCGGCCACGCCAAGGTGCAATGGCCCCATCGGCGAGGGACACATCGTCCTGGGGCACGAGCAGGTCGGCATCCACCTGGAACCGAGTACCGATGCCGGAGCAGTCCTCGCACGCGCCGTAG
>CAJQOW010000168.1 GCA_905480055.1 uncultured Acidimicrobiia bacterium | reverse complement strand
TTCACGTGCGTTACGTGCCGTCGAAAGGTCGTAGCACAGGGCTGCCCGCACTCCCGGGACCTTGTTGCCAACCATCGAAGACCCGATGCCTGCTCCATCGACCATGATCCCAACCTCGGCCGAACCGGATGCGACCGCCGTCGCAACGTCGTACGCAATGTCTGGATAGTCAACGGCATCGGTGGAATCTGTGCCGCAGTCGACAATCGTGAAGCCTTGCTCCTTCAGACGGAAGCCAAGGCGTTCCTTCAGAGCGAATCCACCGTGGTCGGCGCCGATGGCGACCCGTGAGACGTGCGTGGAGTGCTGTTCGGAGACTTCCTTGGGGTCCGGGAGTTCGGAGACAGCGCCGTCGGATCCGGGAGCTATGTCACCCTCGAAGAGACCGTCAACGATGCGTTGCACCATTGCGCGGACGTCATGTTCGATGTTGGGGTCGCGTGCAGTCACTTCAGTGGGATCCTCCGCTGCCATCCTAGATGCCGCACCACCGCCTACGGGCCCTGACCGCCGATAGGATGCAGCACCATGGATGCGAGCACACGTTGGGAAACCGAAGCGCTTCGCGAGGGTGACCGACCGCGTCCCTCGCCACCGAAACCGACGAAGGCCACACGCAAGGCTCAAACGAACTGGGTCACCCTCAAGGAGGCAGAGGCAGCCACAGGCATCCCGGTGAACACCTTGCGCAAATGGGTGCGCAAGTCGACACTCCCCTCCTACCTCGAATCCGATGGCGACATTGCCCTCCGCATGGTTGATCTCGACGCCGTCGAGCAGCGAGCTCGCGAGCTCGGGAGGACCATTGAGGTGCAGACAACGGAGCTCGGACAAGAACTCTCAGCCGTTGATCAGCCGTCAGCTCCGGGCACGACACCAGATCCTGGACAACGGACGCCTGAGCAGCCACCACCTGCCAGCCGTCAACCGTCGGCGGTGCCGGAGTCGCCGGCTTGGGAACCCGAGGCGGACGACAGGCAACAGACCTCGGACAGCAGACCCACTCCCCCTGCAGTTGATGGAACCGTGGACGAGGGTGCCACGATGATGGTGCCGGTCGATGCTTGGAACAAGATGCTTGCGCAGCTCGGCAACCTCCACGAGGCGGGACAGCAGCTCGCCGAAGCGCGCGAACGGGCGGCGAAAGCGGAGACCGAAGCTGTCTTCCTCAGGGAGCGACTCGCGGAGATGCGCGCTCCAGACTTCGATCCATTGCCGGAGGAACCCGCCGAGCCGCAGGCCAGCGAGACTGCTCAGGAACATGCGACCATGCCTGGGCCTGAAGAGGAATCGGACCGAACCACAACGTATTGGCGCTACCTCACCACCGGATGGCGCGATCGCAAACGTCGAGGGACGGACTAGTCATCTCAACCGATCCGGGTTGTGCCTTTGCGGCTGGGCAACTCCGACATACCCTTCTCGTCATGGAAGGAAGGCACTCTCGTTCTCGCCGGATGGCGATCGTCGTGGCAGCTGTGGTGTCGGTCCTGGGCTGGACCATCGCCGCTGCTTCTGCTGCGGATGCTGGAGACAAGGATGTGATGGTGCTCTCATCCTGGACCCCTGGCATCGATGCGGGAACCATTTCGGGTGGCACGCAAACCGTGACAATCACGAACGTGGGCGATCACATGCCCTCGACGGCCACATTCGGAACCGAGCCTCGGCCCTGCGACTGCGCCATCACCGGCCTGACCCTGAGCAGTGGAACCCTGCTGCGCGGCACCTGGCGGGTCACGAACCTCAATCCGGGCGAGACGGAGACGATGACGGTTCAGTACCTCGCACGGCGGAGCGGCCAGCAGAGCTCGCTAACCGGTATCCCGAGTACAGAAGGACTATTCCCACTGCAAGGGAAACCGACAGCGCAACGGACTCACCGAGCGCTGTGAGCGATCCGCCGATCGCTGGAGCCAACGTACCCGCAACAATCAACAGGTTGCCATAGGCACGCCTTCGACTGGACGTCCACGAACGCACCGCGCTTGCGAGCGCCAAGCCGACGACGACGATCGTTCCGACGGAGCCGGAGATGGCGGCAAACACTCGGGGGCCCGGCAGGCTGAGGGCATCGATCATGAAGGTGAACCCGAATACATCGCTGCCTTCAGGGATCGAGTCGGCTGGCAGAAGACTGGCGAACGGGGCGAGGAACACGGAGAAGAATCCGAAGACGATCCACAAGGCAGTGATCTTGAGCACCACCCTTCCGACTCGCTCACTCGCAAGCGCAATGGAGCCCGCCGCAAGCAACGGGATGTTCGCCACCGCACCAAAGAAGTAGAACGTACGGAACGACAGCGACGTCCACCCCAGTCCAAGACCGGCCACCAGCGCCCAGGTTGCGAGCGCGTAGGCCGCAAACGCAGCTGTCCAGATCTCGGTGTGAAGACGCTCGCTCGCTCGCGACGAACGCCACAGCTCCACAGAGAACCACGACGCGATGACGGCAGCTGCAACAGCCAGAATGAGATCCACACGGTGAGGCTACCGACCTCGCCTAGCCTGCTGATCTCGGCAGGGCGGGTGCGACATCGCCCGCCGTGGCCAACGACGGAAGGTGAGCCGTGGCAACCAGCATCCATCCAACGTCGATCGTCGAGGACGGCGCCGAGCTCGGAGATGACGTAACAATCGGCGAATTCTCGATCGTCAGGGCATCCGCGACGATCGGCTCCGGCTCGGTCGTGGGCAGCCACTGCGAAATCGGATACGGATCCGACAGCTTCGCCGGACGACTGACCATCGGATCCAACGCAACGATCCGATCACATTCCATCGTCTACTGCTCGTCATCGATTGGCGACCAATTCGAGACGGGACACCGAGCAATCGTCCGAGAGCACTCGACCATCGGCCGCAACGTCCGTGTCGGCAGCCTCGCCGACATCGAAGGGTCCTGCGAGATCGGCAACTACGTTCGGATCCATTCCGGTGTGTTCGTACCGGCAGAGACCGTTATCGGTGACTACGTCTGGCTCTTTCCGTACGTCGTCATCACCAACGACCCCTATCCACCGAGCGATCGGCTCGCTGGCGTCACGATCGAGGCATACGCCGCAGTGGGTGCGCGGTCCGTGCTGCTGCCAGGCGTCACCGTCGGCACAGACTCGCTGGTCGCCGCGGGTGCAGTGGTGAGTCGCGACGTTGCCCCGGGCAGTGTCGTGGCCGGAGTCCCCGCCAAGGAGCTCACCGATGCTTCCTCCGTGCAGCTCAACGACGACGCCGGACCCGCGTACCCATGGAGACGCCAATACCGCAGGGGCTACCCGCAGGACACTGTCGAAGCCTGGGATCAAGAGTTCCCGGACGGGTGAGCGCATTTTCGGGTGGCAGAGGTCCGCACGTCGCAAGCGCAGGCACCGTGAGCGATCGAAACCTTCGTCGGCTGGAAACGACGCCTGGCTCCTAACCTGAACATGTGCCGCAAACCGCATTCACCTCGACCGATCTCGGACACGCGTACGGCAAAGTCGCTGCCTTGCATTCACTCGACCTCGATGTTCCTCGTGGCCGGATCGGCCTCGTCGGCGCAAACGGTGCTGGCAAGTCCACGCTGATCAAGATCCTGCTCGGCATCCTCAATCAGACCACTGGTTCAGCAACGGTTCTCGGCATGGACAACCGCAGGGAAGCCATCTCGATACGGAGCGTTGTTGGCTACATGCCCGAGGGCGCATGTCTGCCCCTGGATCAAACCGCAGCCGACTTCATGGTGTACTCCGCAGGAACCGCTGGGCTTCCGGGAAGCGCAGCTCGCCAGAGGGCTTCGGACGTGCTCACGCTGGTCGGCCTTGCAGAGGAACGATTTCGCTACATCGGTGACTTCTCCACCGGGATGAAACAACGAGCGAAGCTGGCGCAAGCGATCGTCCACGATCCCGAGCTCGTCTTCCTCGATGAACCCACAGCGGGGCTCGACCCCTCCGGAAGGGAAGAAATGCTCGACCTGATCGGCAGACTCGGATCCTTCGGAATCGACGTCGTGCTGTCGTCGCACGTGCTGCGGGACATCGAGCGAACCTGCGATTGGGTGGTGATGCTCGACGAGGGAACGCTGCTGCATTCAGGGCCAATCGGCTCGCCGGACGGCGATGGCGCTGTGCGCGTCGAGGTGAACGGCTCGCCGGACAACCTCATCCTGAAACTCGAAGAGGCACACGCGTCGGTCACCAGGGTCGAGAACCGACTGACGGTCACACACGCAACCGGCGACGTCTTTGACCTGATCCGCGACGCTGCCTCGACCACTGACACCAGCCTCCGCAGGCTGGACGATGGGGCATCATCGCTCGAGGAGCTGTTCCTCACGAAAGGCAGCCTCCGATGACGGACACACAAGGAGCCGTCTACGACCTCGGATACGTGCCATACGACGGAGAACGGCTCGGCCGCTCCGGCGCACGCCGCGCCGTGTTCTGGGACGGGATTCGCAGGGTGCTTGGCATCCGGAGAAAGGCACGGCGCAAGGTATTGCCCTGGGCGCTGATCGTGATCGCCGTAATACCTGCCATCGTTGTCGTAGGCATCGGATTCTTCGTACCGGGTGAGGTCACCGATGCTGTTGGCGTTGCCCAGAGCCACGCAAACTTCTTCGTGCTCGGCGGCACCATCGCCATGATCTTCACAGCACTGTCCGCTCCCGAACTGCTCGTTCCCGACCGAAGGGAGGGCGTCCTGTCGATCCTCTCGTCGAGACCGCTGACGTCAACGGACTACCTCGCTGCGCGCCTGGCAAGCCTCGTAGCGATCGTCGCAAGCTTCCTCCTGCTCCCGCAGGTGGTGCTGTACGTGGGATTGGCAGGCACGAACGCAGACGGTTTGTTCCGAG
>CAJQOW010000167.1 GCA_905480055.1 uncultured Acidimicrobiia bacterium | reverse complement strand
ACTCACGTCGGCGGGCATCTTCTCGCTCCTTCTCGTCTGAGGCCTGCTCGAGCCTGGCAGCCATCGCATCGAGGTCGGTGGCCAGCTGGCCCACTTCATCTCGACGTTCCACACCGGTTCTGGCACCGAAGTCACCCTCGGCAACGTCATGTGCTGTGCGAGCCATCTTGTGAAGGTCGCCGGTCAGGGCGTTGCTCGCCGACACGGCAAACCCGAGGGCGGCAATCAGGCCGAATCCGAGCACCACGAGAAGCAACGCCAAGTCGTGGTCGCTGAAGAACATCCGGCTCGCAGCGATCACCAGGCCCAAGACGGCAATCACCACGGACACCAGCGACACCGCGAGCAACGTCGCCATCAGCTTCCGGCTTCGACCGGCAAGCATGGGAAGGAAGGCGGCTGCGAGCCCGGTGATGACCGCCATCACAACAAAGATGAATGCAAGCTCGATGCGTTCTGCTCCGGACGGCTGCATCGTCAGCTCGAACAGCGACAACCCCACGAGAACTGCGGCGATCGTGCCGAGAAGGATCCTCATGGCTCGAACCGGTAGCCACGACCCCACACGGTGACCAGATGCTTCGGATCATCGGGATCGAGTTCGATCTTCTGGCGAAGACGGCGAATGTGCACGGTCACCGTCGAGGGGTCCTGCCATTCGGCATTCGAACCCCACACCTGCTCGAGCAGTTCCGATCGGGAAAAGACATGCTTGGGAGAGCGTGCGAGATACAGCAGAAGGTCGAACTCCATTGGCGGCATCTCAACGGATTCATTCCGAACGGTGACCTCCCTGGCTGCACCATCGATCACGAACTCGTCGAACTCGAGCGTCGGAAGCGGCTCCGATTGCGGGCCGGAGCGACGGAGTACGGATCGGATTCTGGCTGCCAGCTCCCTGGGCGAGAACGGCTTCACGACGTAGTCGTCTGCACCGAGCTCGAGGCCGAGCACACGGTCGACTTCCTCCGCACGTGCCGTCAGGAGGATGACGGGCATATCGGTGGATTTCCTGAGCTCCTCGAGGACCGAATACCCGTCGAGCTTTGGCAACATCACATCCAGCACGATCAGGTCTGGCTTGTCCGACGCGACTCGATCGAGTGCACTCCTCCCATCCTCAGCCTCCAGGGTTGCGAACCCTTCACGGTCCAGATAGGCGCACACGACCTCACGAACCATCGGCTCGTCGTCGACGACCAGCACGGTCGGCGTGAACGTTTGATCTGCCATCGTCCAATCGTACGGTTCCCGAGGCCGAAGACGCCCGCGTTCACCCCTTGTTCACAATGCAGTTCACGATGCCTGGACGTAGTGAGGTCCACGGAGAAGAAATCCACATTCGGTATTCATTACTTACGAACTAAGGATTAGACTGGCACTCGGAAGTGCACGCTCACGGAAAGCAATCAGAGGACATCATGTCGACGCGTTGGGTATACGGATTTCACGAGTTGGACGAAGCATCAGAGATCTGTGGTGGCGATTGGGAAGAGGTCAGGGGCCTACTCGGTGGCAAGGGCGCAAACCTCGCCGATATGACCCGTCTCGGTGTAGCGGTACCTCCAGGGTTCACCATCACCTCCCAGGCCTGCAACGCCTACCTCGCTGCCAACGAATCGTTCCCAGAGGGAATGGCTGAGCAGGTTCGCCAGGAGCTCCTCCAGACGGAGGAAATGACCGGCAAGACCTTCGGCGATCCGACGAACCCGCTGCTCGTGTCGTGTCGTTCAGGTGCCAAGTTCTCGATGCCGGGAATGATGGACACGGTGCTGAACATCGGCATGAACGACGAGGTCGTCAAGGGCATGATCGAGATCTTCGACGACACCCACTTCGTACTCGACTCGTACCGCCGCCTGATCCAGATGTTTGCGACCGTCGTCATGGGCGTCAGGGAAGAACCGTTCGAGGATGCCCTCGCCGATGCACGCCTCCACCGAGGCGTGGCAAGCGACTCTGACCTCACCGCAGAAGACCTGGAAGGCATCGTTGAGCGCTTCAAGGAGCTCGTCCAGCGCTTCGCTGGCAGGGACTTCCCAAGCGATCCCACCGAACAGCTGACCATGGCCGTCGAAGCTGTGTTCCGTTCGTGGAACGGCAAGCGGGCCTTCGCATACCGCAAGGCCGCAGGCATTCCTGACGATCTCGGAACGGCAGTCAACGTGCAAACGATGGTGTTCGGGAACATGGGTCAGGGTTCTGCGACCGGCGTTGCCGTTTCCCGTAGCGCAACCACCGGCGAGCCAAGGCTCGAGGGCGACTTCCTCATCAACGCACAGGGCGAGGATGTTGTCGCAGGCACCAGGCAGACAAGCACCATCGACGACCTCGCACGCGAGATGCCAGCACTCCACGCTGAGCTCAAGAACTATGCCGATGCCCTCGAACGTCGCTACCGCGACATGCAGGACATCGAGTTCACGATCGAACTCGGCAAGCTCTGGCTGCTCCAGACCCGCGACGGCAAGCGGACGGCACAAGCTGCAGTCCGGATCGCTGTCGACCTCGTGAGCGACGGAATCATCAACAAGACCGAGGCACTCCAGCGAGTCACGCCGGAGCAGATCGAGTTCTTCCTGCATCCACAGTTCGACGCTGATGCCAAGCTCGAGGCCATATCCAGCGGTGCCAAGCTGACCACGGGCCTCAACGTGTCGCCCGGCGCAGCCGTTGGGATCGTTGCGCTGGACGCTGATCTCGCCGAGAAGTGGTCAGAGGAACGCGAAGAGCCTGTGATCCTGGTTCGGCCCGAGACCAAGCCAGACGATGTCCATGGCATGCTCGCCTCTGCTGGCGTCCTCACGTCGAGCGGTGGCCGCACAAGCCACGCAGCGCTCGTCGCTCGTCAGTTCGGCAAGCCTGCGGTCGTTGGAGCATCCGAGATCGAGATCGACCTCAGCGCCAAGCTGTTCACAGTGAACGGCACCAGCATCCGACAGGGCGACTGGGTTTCGCTCGACGGAACAACCGGCGAGGTCTTCTCCGGGCAGATCGGCACCAAGGTACCAGACATCGAGGACCCATGGTTGATGGGCCTCCTCGCATGGGCAGATGAAGCTCGCGATCTCGACGTGTGGGCGAACGCCGACTACCCGGACGATGCACAACGTGCTGTGACCCTGGGTGCCAACGGCATCGGCCTGTGCCGCACCGAGCACATGTTCTTCGATCCGGCACGCCTTCCCGTCGTGCAGGACATGATCATGGCAACGGACCGCATCTCTCGCCGAGACGCACTCGACAAGCTCCTCCCGCTCCAGCGGTCGGACTTTGCGGACTTGTTCCGTGCCATGGACGGAAAGCCAGTTGTCATAAGGCTGCTGGATCCGCCTCTCCACGAGTTCCTTCCGGATCACAATGAGCTGACCACCCAGGTCACCGACCTCAAGCTCAAGCTCACGAATGCCGGAGGCCTCGAAGAGGTGGACGAGCTTCTCAGGGAGCTCGAAGAAGCCGAGCGTCTCCTGCACAGTGTCGAGACACTCCACGAGGCAAACCCGATGCTTGGCCTTCGCGGTGTGCGGCTTGCGATCGTGTTCCCCGACCTGCCGAAGATGCAGATCAGGGCGATCTTCCAGGCGGTCGCCGAGGTACATGCCGAGGGTGTGGCCGCCAAGCCAGAGATCATGATTCCCCTGACGGGCACAATCTCCGAGCTGCAGCCGATGAAGGACCTGGCCGAGGAGCTTGCGGTTGAGTTCGCTGAGCAACACGGCGTCGAGGTTGAGTACAAGTTCGGCACCATGATCGAGACGCCACGGGCAGCGGTCACGGCGGGTGAGCTGGCAACGATCTCCGAGTTCTTCTCGTTCGGAACGAACGACCTGACCCAGATGACCATGGGAATCTCACGGGACGACGCAGAGCGGAACTTCCTGCTCGAGTACCTCCAACTGGGCGTGCTCGACACGAACCCGTTCGACACCCTCGACGCTGACGGTGTTGGCAAGCTCGTCGAAATGGCCGTCAAGGATGCCAAGGAAGTTCGTCCTGACATCAAGGTCGGCATCTGCGGAGAACACGGTGGCGATCCTGCATCGATTCACCTGGTCGACGGCATCGGCCTGGACTACGTGAGCTGCTCGCCACTTCGGGTTCCCGTTGCGCGACTCGCCGCAGCCCAGGCAGCCCTCGCACGCAATGAAAAAGGTGATACCGCCTAGTCGGAGCACAACCAGGAAACAGACCTCAGCCGCACCGTCGCCGCGTGCCTTCCCTTTTGACGACGGTGCGGCTGACCGCGTTTGAGAGCTGTCGCTCCGTAGCCAGTACTCGGTACTCCGTACTCAGAGAGCGGAAGCGCTCCGGCGCTCGTCTGCTTGAATCGGTCCCATACGATCAGGGAACGGTGCTCATGCGACGGTATCTACAGACGACCCTCGGGAACCAAGCCCACCTCGGGCACCCGACCTATGACGACGACAGCGGCACTTGGGAACCGCCAGCGCTCACGCTGTGCGCGCTCGATGCAACGACATGGTCGAAGACGTTTGTCTCGGTCGCCGTGTGGGCCAAGAAGAGGCCAGGCGTCGTGTGCGACACGTGCGACCGCACCGCCATGTGGGAAGCGATCACGTCACTCGGAGCACGTTGAGTCCCAGGGCTACGGTGCCGCAGAGCCCCCGGGCCGCTGTGATTCGGCGCGGCACCGGATCATGACCCTCCCACCATCGAACCGACCTCGCCCTTGTTCTGCCTACGACGGAAATTCAAGAACGTAATGATGCCGATGATGACCTGCGGGAAGTAGGTCATGGCACGCCAGATCATGGTGGCGGCGAGGGCATCGTTGTTTGGTAGTCCGAAGCTGGTGAGCATGCTGGCGATAATGGCATCCGTCGTCCCCAACCCGCCTGGAGGCACAGGGATGAAGGTCGCAAGCCTGCCGAATGCAAACGCTGCGAGGGCTTCCCAAAAACCGATCGGCCCATCGAAACCGCCCTGCAACGCCACAACAGCGAGATAGAGGATGCTGAACTGGGCGAGCTGCTGTCCCAGGTTTGCAAGGGTTATCCATGCCCAGCGATCTGCAACGACGCCAATGATCGAACTCCGGAAGTCCACGATCCCTTGCTCGGCATCGACATCAACCGTCTTGTTGATCAGCCCGGCGGCCCAGTCGATCAGATTGTCTGTCCAAACGCCGATCTTGCGCGCGGTCGACTCCTTGCGAAGTATGAGGGTGAAGATGACAATCGAGGCGACGATCACCGCTGTGGCGATAACGGTGATGGTGATGGCTTCTGTGTTTCCTTCTCCAACAATGAACAGCCCAATCAGGCCGAGGACAGGGAGCGACAGCGTGATGAACACATTCCACACGCTCGTGATGCCGATCGCTGCTGTGGCGGGAGCTGCGCCGAACCCGTAGCTCTGGAGCATGCCGTATTGGACAGCCAGGCCGAACGCTCCACCGGCAGGAATGACGTTGCTGATCATGAACGATGTCTGCCGAACCTCGAAACCGTCCCAGTACCGAAGGCCGGGCAACGCTGCGGTGAAGGGAAGCACGTAGATCAGGATCATCCCGATGGTTGCGGCAATGATCAGGCCGAGCTGCCACGTCTCCATGTTCTTGATGGCTTCCCATGCCTGGCCGTAGTCGCCGAGCTGGGGAAGGACGACGGCGAAGACGAGGATGAGAATCAACAGGGTGGCGATGCCAGCGATGATCTGTTGCTTGCCAAACTTCGGCTTTGGTTCCTCGTCCACGCCCTCGGCAGCCGAATCTTCCGGTTCGTCTGGAGGAAGTGATGTGTCGTCAGTCATGGGTCCTGCCCTCGGTGCGGTTCCAGCGGAATGTAGCACTTGGCGCGGCCTGCCCGGCATCGACGGGCTGCATACACTCAGGATCGGAGGTGCCATGACATCGCGATTCATCGAATATCTTTCCAACGAGACCGCGGCCATCCGTGAGGCGGGTCTGTACAAGGACGAACGGATCCTTGCCTCACCACAGGACGCCGTGA
>CAJQOW010000166.1 GCA_905480055.1 uncultured Acidimicrobiia bacterium | reverse complement strand
CACGAGATCGTCAACGATGTTCGCTCCGCCCATCGTTCGCACGGCCACCGTCGTTGACACAACCGGCGACGTGGTGGTCGTCGGTGTGAGCGTCGTGCTGGTCAGCGTCGTGTTGGTCACTGCGGTTGTTGCGGGCCCTGGATCGGCCGGCGAGCCACCGTTTCGACCGACGAGAGCGGCGACCATCACAGCGATGACCATCACCGCGAATGCGACTCCGAATGCCGCGGTCGGGCGAAGGATCCTGCGCACCTTCGCTGGCGCAGCAACACGCTTGGACAACGGCGGGGTACCAGGCACGCGGCCGGACCGTTCGGTCTCGACGCGTTCGCCACATTCGGCAACGACAGCTGCCACCTCGGAGGGATCAAGCGCCTCGACCGAGGCAACGGGGTTGGCAGCACGGAGCAGTTCGAGTGCTTGGTTCGTGTTCGTCATGCTGTCTCCTCGTTACGCAACGATGCTGGGTTTCCCATGCGCGTGGCCCCGTTCGATCGTTCCATCTCCTTGGCCAGCCTTTGCGACGCGCGGTGGAGGCGTTGTGAGGCTGCGTGTTCGCTGCACCCGAGAACGCCGGCAATCGTGGCCCTGGGCAACTCCTCCCATACTGCAAGCATCAAGATCTCTTGATCGTTGGGGCGAAGCCGCTGCATGGCAGCAACGACCTCACGGTGTGCCTCGCTTTCGACCACCACCGCCTCGGGCGTAGGCGAAGGATCTGGAATCTGGCGGGACGGCTCGCTGAGACGATCCCGCGAACGGCGTTTCGTTCGGTACGCGTTGCGGAGCACGTTCCTGGCGACGACGTAGAGCCATCGCAGTTCGTCGCCTTCGGGGATCATTTCAACTTTGCGCCACGCCACGAGGAAGGTTTCTGCGGTGCAGTCCTTGGCCCGTTCGGCGTCGATTCGACGGCGAAAGTACGCGTAGACATGTTGGTGGTGCTCCTGGAACACCGCCCGATAGCGATCCTCGGTCTTGGTTGCGCTCAACACTTCCGCCGAGCTTGTTGTCCGGACCCGAAGTCAGATCACACCCTGATCGTATCAATCGCCATTCCCTCGGCGGAGGAGATTCTCAGCGTCCTTTCAGGTACGCCAAACATGCATTCGATATACGTTTATGAGTAGAGGCGGATTCGTTCCGCCCACGAACAACCTGGAGTTGCCTGATATGAAGAAATGGTTCATCGCCGCAGCTGTGGCTGGAGTCCTCGCCATTGGCGCGTTCGCATTCGTCGGTGTCACCACGACGAGTGTCTCTGCGGCAGAGGAAGATCCAACGACAACTGAAGACGACGTGCACGGCCAGTGGCACGACGAACTTCTCGAACGCCTCGTCGAAGGCGGCGTGATCACCCAGGATCAGGCAGATGACGTCGATGAGACGCTGACAGAGGGCACGCATCCGTTCCGAGGACGTGGATTCAGGAGCCTGCCAGACGACTTCGATCCCGAAGCCATGCTCGAACGCATGCAGGAACGGTTCGAGAACCTCGACTCCGACGATCTCCCCGAGGGGTTCGAGCTTCCGCAGGGCTTTGACCTCGACGAGATGCTCGACCGCTTCACCCAGCAGCTGGAAGACTTCGATCTCGAGAACCTTCCCGAAGGGTTTGCACTCCCTGAAGACTTCGACCCTTCAGAGATGCTCGGCGAGCTCCAAAGGCGGTTCAAGGGCTTCGGCGAAGGGACACCGAGGGCCGAAGGCTTCGGGTTCTTCGGCGACGGGCTCAAGGACGTCTTCGGTGACATGACCCCCGATGAGATCAAGGACGCGATCGAGAACGGAACGCTTGCCGACCTCATCGACACCGACGCCATCCTCGACACTGCGTCCGCAAGCCTTGATGAGGCCGTGGCCGATGGAGCGCTCACTGCCGAACAGGCAGACCGCATCCTCGAACGGCTCGTAGAGAAGCTGGAGTCGATCGAAAACGGTGACTTCGAGTGGGGCCAGAAGAGTCGGCGAGGCCACCGTGGCTTCGGCCAGTTCGGGCCCTTCGGCGGCCAGCAGGAGCAACCCCAGGCCGAGGGAACAAGCGTCGAGGCCTAGTCAGGCTGCCTCAGTCGAGGTCCAGTGACCGCATCACATCGCTGAAATCGGGTCGTTCGATTTCCCTGAGATCGGCCAGCCGGTTGTAGATCTCGGCGGAGGCCTCATGGAACTCTGGGGGCAGGTCGAGCAGTTCGAGCGAACGCGCAATCTCGTCCATCTCCCCCACGAACCGCCACGCCTTGGGCCCAACACCCGCTGCCGTGCGCCCCAAACGATCCTTCATCCCCGGCATCGAGCTGTCCCACTCGGCAAACAGCTCGGTGGCGACGCCTTCGGAGGTGGCGTAGGCGGCCATCGTGATCAGCAGCGCTGCACTTGCCTTGGTGTATCCGGCGTAGGCCATCTTCAACGCTGATGCTGACCCGACCGGCGCATCGAGCACGACCGGTTCGAGCGAAGACTCCAACCACAGTGCGGCGACCATCGGTGCCTCGTCGCCAGCCAGGTACAGTCGTGTCGACCCG
>CAJQOW010000165.1 GCA_905480055.1 uncultured Acidimicrobiia bacterium | reverse complement strand
GGGCAAGGGCAAACGACCATTGCTCGTCGCCGCAGACCTCCAACGTCCTGCTGCCATCGATCAGCTCGAAACGCTCGGCCAGCGCATCGACGTGCCGGTCTTTGTCGACCGCAAGGGCAAGCCGCCCAAGGTGGTCAAAGCGGCGCTCAAACAGGCCAGGGCCGACTCTGCAAACGTCGTGATCATCGATACCGCAGGACGTCTTCAGGTGGACACTGACCTGATGAAGGAACTTGCAGCGGTCAAGAAGGCTGGAAGCCCGGATGAGACGTTGCTTGTCGTAGATGCGATGACCGGTCAGGAAGCCGTGAATGTGGCGATCGGGTTCTCCGAGTACACCGATCTCACCGGGCTCGTAATGACGAAGATCGATGGTGACGCCAGGGGCGGTGCTGCGATCTCCGCCAGGGAGGTGACCGGCGTTCCGATCAAGTTCGTCGGAACCGGGGAGACCATCGGCGACCTCGACGCGTTCTATCCGGATCGAATGGCGTCGCGCATTCTCGGCATGGGTGATGTGATGTCGCTCATCGAGAAGGCTGAAGAGTCGTACGACCAGGATGAGGCCGAACGAGCGGCCAAGAAGATGTTTGACAACACCTTCGACCTCGAAGACTTCCTCGAACAGTTCCAACAGATCAAGAAGATGGGGCCATTGCAACAGCTCGTTGGTATGCTCCCGGGCGCAGGATCGGCACTGGGCGATGTTCAGGTGGATGAGTCTCAGCTCGCCCGCGTGGAAGCGATCATCAGGTCGATGACCCCTGCTGAACGCAGGAACCCAAAGATGATCAACGGCAGTCGAAGACGCCGAATCGCTGCCGGATCGGGAACTCGGCCGCAGGACGTCAATGGCGTTCTCAAACAGTTCTCGCAAGCACAGAAGATGATGAAGGCAATGGCCGGAGGCAAGAGTCCCATCCCCGGGCTCTCGATTCCGGGCATGCCACGCCAAAGCAAGAAGAGGTGACCGATGGCAGTCAAGATCCGCCTAACGCGGCTTGGCAAGAAGAAGCAGCCGACGTACCGCGTCGTCGTGATGGATTCCCGCAAACCACGCGATGGCAAGTACATCGAGCAGCTTGGGATCTACGACCCTCGCCAGGAGCCGTCGCTGATCACGATTGACAACGAGCGTGCTCTCTACTGGTTGAAGACGGGCGCCCAGCCCACCGAGCGCGCCCAGAAGCTGCTTGAGATTTCTGGTGCATGGACGCAGTTCAAGGTTGCCAAGGGTGACATTCACACTGTTGGTGGAGACGCTGAAGCGCCTGCCAAGGATGAGCCGAAGCCCGAGGCGGTAGCAGAGGTTGCTGCTGTTGAGGTTGAGGAAGAGCCAGCCGTTGACGAAGCCGCTGAGGCCGTCGAGGAGTCCGTTGAAGACAGTTCGGAGGAATCGTGAGCCAAGGCGAAATCGTTGACAAGGTCGTCACCTATGTGGTTTCAGAGATCGTGGATGACACCGATGCCGTTGAGGTCAACGTCGTCGCCGATGGCGATGATGCTGTGGTCGCAGAGGTCCGTGCCGCCAAGAGCGACATGGGTCGCGTGATCGGCAAGCGTGGCCGCGTGGCCCGAGCCATCCGCAATGTCGCGAATGCCGCTGGAGACGAAGAAGGCCTCTCGGTTGACGTCGACTTCCTCGACTGAATCGATTGCGAGCCTCGAGCACTGAGTCTCGGGCCCGAATCACATGGCTGAACAAATGACCATCCCCGTGGGATATGTGCGCAGGGCGCACGGAATCCGCGGGGATGTTGTCGTTCGAGGACTCGGTGCCGATGCGGTTGAGCGGTTCCAGCCCGGTGCGACGGTCACCACCAACGAGTCGCCTGCCCGAAGGTTCCAGGTTTCCGAGCACCGTCCCCATTCCACCGACTTCATCGTGCATCTGGCAGACGTCGACGATCGGACTACTGCAGAGGGGTTGGTCGGAGTCCAGTTCGTGATCGACTCGACCGAGCGACGCGAGCTGGATCCCGACGAGTGGTGGATCGAAGACATCGTCGGCTGCGTCGCCGTCGATACGGACGGAGCACGAATCGGCACCGTTACCGACGTCGTCGTTGGCGAAGCTCAAGACCGCCTCGTCCTCGACGTGGACCAAGGGGGCCGCGCCGAGGTCCCGCTTGTTGATGAACTCGTTCCCGAGGTGAGCATCTCAGACCAACGTGTGGTCGTGGCCCTCATCGAAGGGCTGATCGAAGGTGCGGACCGGAGTCGCGAGAGCGAATGACCACGGAGTCGACCTCGCGGAAGCCGAACACTGTTGAGAACATCCTCTTCGGCACCACGATCGATCGTGTGCCGTCGCTGATTCCCGGCGTGTTGCTTGCTGCCGCGGTCGTGGTGGCGGCAGTGGTGATCGCAGATGCGCTCAACAACCTTCTCGGGTTCAAGGGGCTCGTCAGCTTCATCCTCATCGCCATCGTCCTGGGCATGCTCGTGCGCAACACGGTCGGGTTGAGTGCCATGTTCGTGCCGGGCGTCACCTTCTCCCTCAAGAAGTTGCTGCGCCTCGGCATCATCCTCCTCGGCATCCGCCTGAGCGTCGTCGACGTCCTGGAGATCGGCGTGTTCGGCATTCCCATCGTGGTTGGTGCCGTGGTAACCGGACTCGTCGTGGCCACGTTTGCGACTCGGCGCCTCGGCCTGTCTGACCGGCTCGGGACGCTCATTGCCATCGGGACAGCGATCTGTGGGGCAACCGCGATCGTGGCAACCGCTCCCGGAATCCGGGCAAAGGAGGAGGAGGTCACCTACGCGATTGCCAATATCACGGTTTTCGGTGTGGCGGCGATGCTGATCTATCCATTCCTCGGCAATGCAATCTTCGGCGGTGACGTGGTCCAGGTCGGGCTATTCCTCGGGACGTCGATCCACGAGACGGCGCAGGTGGCGGGTGCCGGCCTCATCTACGACCAGTCCTTCGATGTCACGACGACGCCGAGCGCCGCCGACATTGCGATCGTGACCAAGCTCGTCCGCAATGTGCTGATGGTGGTGATCATCCCGGTGATCACCTACGTGTACGTCAAGCGGCAGCGACAACTCGGTGAGGAAGTGGGGGAGGGCACCCGGATCATCGACATGATCCCCGTGTTCATCCTCGGATTCCTGGCCATGGCAGCATTCCGATCGATCGGTGATGCCGGTGTCGAGTCGAGTGGCAGCGCCTATGGCCTTTGGAGCGCCGAGGCGTGGGACGACTTGGTGCACTCGATTCGCACGCTGGCTGAATACCTCCTGGCCATGGCGATGGCCGCCGTCGGCCTCGGTACGTCGTTCACGCAACTGAAGGGACTCGGCTTCAAACCGTTCATCGTCGGGATCGTTGCGGCAGTCGCCGTCGGAGTCGCCAGCATCACCCTCGTATTCGCCTTTTCCTCGATCATCACGATTTAGCGCAGTCTTGGCCCTGGGTCAGCGCACCAAGAGGAACGTCCCTCAAGCGCTGCTTGCGCTCTGTGACGGGAGTTGTGGGATGAGCCAGCTCAGGAAGGCGTCCTGGCTTCTGGTTTGGAGGGTCAACGTGCCTGGGCCCGTGAGGTCGACCACGAGGCCTTCGCCGCTGAAGAAGGTGCTCTTCCACCCGCCGACTTTGCGGACCTTGAAGCCGATGTCCTCCGTGAACGTCACCAGGTGGCCGGTGTCAACCGTGAACTTCTCGCCTGGTCCAAGGACAACTTCTTCGATCGCACCGTAGGCGGCTGTGATGAGGGTGCCCGTACCCGAGATCCGGAGCATGATCAGTCCTTCACTCGAGAAGAAGGTCTTGGCTCCACCCCACTTGGTTTCCACCTCGAGGGAGGGGCTCGAGGCGATGTAGCCACCCGACTGCACCATGAGGCGCTCCCCCGTCAGCTCCGTCACGCGCATGTCCCCCGGAAGCGCCGGTGCCAGGCGAACGGTTCCACCTGCAGGAGGCGCCTTGAAGGTGTTCATGAAGAAGCTCTCGCCGCCAAACGTCGAGCGCGCCATCGATTTGAGGAAGCCGCCTCGTGCCTTGGTTTCGAGTTCGAAACCGTCGGTCATAGCGACCATGGCTCCACCCTCTGCCACGATTTCCTCGCCAGGATCGAGCCCAACCTTGGCAATGGCGTATGACGGACGATCGTTGATCTGAACCTGCATGTGGCTAATCCTTTCGCCTGCGGACCGGGAGATGTGTGGGTGTCGACCCATCGGGAACGATGCTACTCAACCGCACAACCCCCTCCGGTCGCTGCGATTGCGGCTTCGCCGGTAGTCTCGAGCTGCATACAATCGCCCGATGCAACTCGCTCAGCTCAACATCGGTCGGCTTGTCGATGACCCTGATTCGGACACCGTCGCTGAATTCATGAATGCGCTCGCGGCCATCAACCTCCTCGGAGAATCGAGTCCTGGCTTCGTCTGGATGCTCAAGGATGACGACGGTGTTGGCGCCACAGGAGTGCGGTATCCCGGTCATGAGAACGACGAGCGGCTCGTCATCAACCTGACGGTTTGGCAGGACTTCGATGCGATGAGGCACTTCGTCGTGCGGTCCGGCCATGGCATGTATCTGCGACGGCGCCAGGAGTGGTTCGAGAAGTCTCCACAAGCCACGACGGTGCTGTGGTGGGTTCCCGATGGTCATCGTCCCGATGTCAGTGAGGCTGCGGAACGTCTCGAAGTGCTGCGCCGCGAGGGGCCAACGGCGTATGCGTTCGACATGCGATCCCAGTTCGATCAGGACGGAACGCCCGCCTGATGCGATCCGGGCCAACGCATGATCTCCCGGCCCGGAGGGCGGTATCCCTATCCTGTCCTCATGTCCACGCCTGAACGGATCCGGATCGTCACTGCCACGTCGTTGTTCGACGGGCACGATGCGTCCATCAACATCATGCGCAGGATCCTCCAATCGTCGGGTGCAGAGGTCATCCACCTTGGCCATGACCGGTCCGCCTATGAGATCGCAGAAGCGGCGGTCGAAGAGGATGCGCACGCTGTTGCCGTGACCTCGTACCAGGGCGGTCACATGGAGTTCTTCACGTATCTCAGGGAACTCATCGATGTGATGGGCGGCATGTCCATCCGTGTGTTTGGTGGTGGAGGAGGGACCATCCTTCCCGAAGAAGGGGAGGCACTTGAGAGTGAGTCCGGTGTACGGATCTATTCACCCGACGACGGCAGGGAACTCGGCCTGGTGGGGATGATCGAGGATCTCATGGCGAATGCCGCTCACGAGCAACGGAGCTACCCGGATCTCATGGATGGCATCCAAGAGGGAGCACCTGTGGCGATCGCCAGGGCAATCACCCTCGCCGAGAACGCACCAGACGAGCATCAGGAGCTTCTCGCATCGATACGAGAGCGAGCAGCCGATTCCAACGCACCGGTCGTCGGGTTCACGGGGACCGGCGGAGCAGGAAAGTCATCGATCCTCGACGAACTCGTGCTCAGATTCCGGCGTGATTTCCCGGACAAGCGCATTGCTGTCATCTCGGTAGACCCTTCCAGGCGCCGCACGGGGGGAGCGCTGTTGGGCGACCGCATCCGGATGAACGCTGTCTCTGGATCGAGCACATATATGCGATCGTTGGCGACCCGCCAGGCGAACCTCGCAATGTCGCCCCATGTCGCTGATGCGGTAGCCACGGTGAAGGCTGCTGGCTACGACCTCGTCTTCCTCGAGACTTCTGGCATTGGCCAGTCAGACACCGAGATCGTGGATGCATCGGACCTCTCGACGTATGTGATGACGCCCGAATACGGCGCGGCGACCCAGCTCGAGAAGATCGACATGCTCGACTTCGCAGACATCATTGCGATCAACAAGTCGGATCGCCGAGGTGCCGAGGATGCCCTCAGGGATGTGCGCAAGCAGTACAAGCGCAACCGGAAGCTCTTCGATGCCGATGACGCATCGCTTCCCGTTGTCTCGACGACGGCATCGCAGTTCAACGATGCGGGGACCCAGCGCCTCTACGAACTGATCATGACCGCTGTGGATGATCGTCGAGGTGGCAAGTTCGGAAGTGTCCCTCACCGCAGTGGCAGCGATTCATCTGGCCCATTGGTACCCCGGTCTCGCGTACGATACCTGTCTGAAATCGCGGACACTGTGCGTACCTACAACGCTGATACGGACACCGCTGCTGCTGCCGCTGGCGACCTTCAGGCCCTGGCCCGGGCGTCGGAGTTGGCAGAGGGTTCCGACTTCGAGGATCTCGCTCAGTCGATCCGGGAGCGGATTCCCAGCGATGTTGCGAGCGGCCTCGCCGCATGGGACGGGACGGCAGAGCAATATGCTGAGGGAAGCGTCGTCTACGAGGTTCGTGGACGAGACATCCATATCGACAACGCCATCACCAGCCTGTCAGGCACGCGATTCCCCAAGGTTATCCATCCCTCTATCACCGGATGGGCAGACAGGGTGCACTGGCTTCGCCAGGAGAATCTGCCCGGCCGTTTCCCGTTCACGGCTGGCGTGTTCCCCTTCAAGCGGCAAGCGGAGGATCCCACGAGGATGTTCGCGGGCGAAGGCGGCCCCGAGCAGACCAACTGGCGGTTCCACTACCTCGCGTTGGGTATGCCTGCGGTTCGGCTCTCGACGGCGTTCGACTCGGTCACGCTCTACGGCAATGACCCAGATCCTCGGCCGGACATCTACGGGAAGGTCGGGAATTCCGGGGTGTCGATTCCGACGCTTGACGACGCAAAGAAGCTGTACTCGGGTTTCGACCTTCTCGACCCGACGACCTCGGTGTCGATGACCATCAACGGACCTGCGCCGATGATGCTCGCGTTCTTCCTCAACGTGGCGATCGACCAGGCGTGTGAGCAGTACATCCGATCTGAGGGCCTGTTCGATCAGATCGACCGCCAGATCGATGCCATGTTCGAGGAGCGCGACGCCGTGCGGCCCCGGTATCACGGCGAGCTTCCCGAAGGTCACGATGGGACCGGCCTGCTCCTGCTCGGCGTGTCCGGACGAGATGTCCTCGATGATGACATCTACGACCGCATCAAGGCCGATGCACTATCGACGGTGCGCGGAACGATCCAAGCCGACATCCTCAAGGAAGACCAGGCGCAGAACACCTGCATCTTCTCGACGGAGTTCGCCCTGTCGATGCAGGGTGACATCCAGCAGTACTTCATCGACAACGACATCAGGAACTTCTACTCGGTGTCGATATCCGGCTATCACATGGCGGAGGCCGGGGCCAACCCGATCACCCAGCTCGCCTTCACCCTTGCCAACGGGTTCACCTTCGTTGAGTACTTCCGGGCGAGGGGTATGGATGTCGATGACTTCGCGCCGAGCCTGAGCTTCTTCTTCTCGAACGGCCTCGATCCCGAGTACGCCGTCATAGGACGTGTTGCGCGTCGCATCTGGGCCAAGGCGATGAGGGATCTCTACGGTGCAGGGGAGCGGTCGCAGAAACTCAAATACCACATTCAGACCTCGGGGCGATCGCTCCACGCCCAGGAGATCGAGTTCAACGACATCCGCACGACGCTCCAGGCGCTCTATGCGATCTACGACAACACCAACAGCCTCCACACCAATGCGTTCGACGAGGCGATCACCACGCCGACCGAGGGTTCGGTGCGCAGGGCCCTGGCAATCCAGCTGATCATCAATAGGGAACTCGGGCTCAATCGGAACGAGAACACGCTCCAGGGCTCGTTCATCATCGAGGAGATGACCGACCTCGTTGAGGAAGCCGTGATGGCGGAGTTCGACAGGCTGACCGATCGTGGGGGAGTGCTCGGTGCGATGGAGACCATGTATCAGCGGTCGAGGATCCAAGAGGAGTCGCTCCGATACGAAACGTTGAAGGACAGTGGTGAACTCCCCATCGTTGGCGTCAACACCTTTCTGTCGGCGGAGGGATCGCCATTCATGCGACCCGACGAGGTGATCCGTTCAGCCGACGACGACAAGGATCTGCTCGTGGCGGATGTGGCAGCGCTGAAGGAGCGGTCATCGAAGGGTGCCGACGCCGCACTGGCTCACGTACAGCAGGTGGCACTCGACGGTGGCAACGTGTTCGAAGCATTGGTTGATGCCGTGCGGTTCTGTTCTCTCGGCCAGCTGTCCGACGCCCTCTTCGAGGTCGGCGGTCGCTATCGCCGAAACATGTGAGAGCGAAGCTCTCAGTACTGGAGTTTTGAGCTGCGGATCTCGAGCAGTCCGGGACCTTCGTGCTCGAAGAGGTCAGCCATGCCCCGATCGAGCTCGTCGAGGGTGGCAACCGTGCGACCGAACATGCCCAGTGACGTCGCCATGCCAGCGAACGAGGGGTTCTCGAGCGACGTTGACCACACATGGGTCTCGGCGAGTTGTTGTTCGGCAGTGATCTTGCCGAGCTCATCGTTGACGAGCAATACCACCTTGATCGGTAGCTGGTATTTGGCGACCGTCGCGAGCTCCATGGCGTACTGTCCGAAGCCGCCGTCACCTGCGATGGCGACAATCGTGCGGTCAGGGAAGGCAGCAGCAGCGCCGATCGCGCCAGGCAGCGCATAGCCGATCGAACCGAGCCATCCGCTCATGGCGATCCGTTGGGATGTTGCTTCGAAGTATCGGCCGAAAGAGTACGTGGTATTGCCAACGTCGAGAGCAACGACCGCATCGTCGGGAATCACGCTGCCGAGCGCGTGGAAGACCGATGCACCCGTGAGCCGACCGTCGCGGTCGAGGCACCGGCTCGAGATCTTGCGGTCCTGCCACCACCGCTTCCTCTCGGCAAGCCACGCGCGAAGCTCAGGCCGGTTCACCGATTCTGTCGCTTCGGCAAGTCGACGAGCCGCCTCGCCAGCGTCGGCGAGGGCAAACACAGCAACGTTGGGTGTGTTGCGTCTGGCCGCGAGATGATCCGTATCGATGCGCACGACGGTGCGCTTGGGCGTCACGCCCGTGTGGGGAGCCATCCCAGCGCCGAACACGACAATGAGGTCCGACTTGGTCTGCATTGCTGCGGACACCGGCGTGCCGGATCGCCCCAGCACACCGGTTGCAAGGGCGTGGTCCTCTCGCACACTGCCCTTTGCTGGAAATGTGGTTGCGACGGCTGCGTCCACCGACTCTGCGAGGGCAAGGATGTCGGACGCAGCCTCTGCGGCGCCACGACCGACGACGAAGAGCGGCGCCTCGGATTGGTCGAGCATTTCAACGATCGCGGTTGCGTCGTCCCGCGTGAGTGGCAGCCGGTTGGGCACCGGCGTTGGTCCGCCAAGATGCGACTCGACAGCGGGGAGGGACTGCGTGTCGTCGGGGAGCACGAGATGGGCAACGTCGTTCTGCGTGACAGCGAAGTGCACCATGTCTGTCGCAACCCTCGGTCCATCGCTTGCCGAGAGCCTCTTCGACCATCCGGCGACCGGACCCAGGGCTCTGCCGAGCGGCACTTCCTGGAATGCACGGGTGCCGAGTTGTGCTGTGGGGATCTGTCCGGTGATGGCCAGCATGGGCACACGCGAGATCTTCGCGTCCCACATGCCCGTGTAGAGGTTTGTTGCTCCTGGGCCTGCGATGGCGAATGCAACGGCAGGTGTGCCGGTGAGTTTTGCATAGGAGGATGCCGCGAACGCTGCTGCCCCCTCGTGACGGATGCCGATGAACATCAGGTCGCCGCGTTGCTCAGCTGCTCGCAGGGCATCGGCGAACCCGAGGTTGGAATGGCCAACCATGCCGAATACCATCGTGATGCCGCCCTCGACCAGACCGTCCACGAGTTGGGTCATCAAGGTCTCGTCATGGTCCTCGGGCTCCACGACACCCACGTACACGCCGTCGTCACGGACCTCCACGGGATAGGACTGCACGGCATCATCGAATCCGCCGGGGACTTCACCGGTGCGCGGGTCGTACTCCCAACCGTGCCACGGACACGTCAGCCAGCAGCCCTCGATCATTCCTTCGCCAAGGGGCCCTCCCTGATGCGGACACCTGTTTGAGATTGCACCCCAACCCGACGTGGTGCGAGACAACGCAATTGCGTGGTGGCCAGCCTGGACGACGGTGACCTCGCCAACATCTACGACGTCGGGTGTACCGACTCGGAACCATGTGTATGTCTCACTCACTGATGTCCCTTCGACGTCCTTGACCGTACTCGGCAGGGGAGGCAGCGATGACGGTCCCGACTGCGCTCAGGGAAGGTCGAGTGGCACCTCGACGCCGAGCAGGGGTGCATCGTTGGCATCAACTTGGCCCATGAACAGCACGGATTGCCCAGCTGGCCCATCGTCGATGCGCGTGGAGACGGCCTGCCACGCATCGGTGGCGCCATCGAGCGCTATCGCCAGGTTCACCACGTCGACGCTGTTGTTCGAAATGAGGAGATGAACCGAAACTGAGCCTGGCCGGGCGTAGCCCTCGACGGCGAAGGGGTACAAGGTGGGTCCGGGGGGTGGAGTGATAACGACCGCTGTTTCAGAGATGCTCGCTCCAACGGGATCCGGGAGACCATCAGCCTGCACGACGTCGATGATCAGGCTCGCCGGTGACGAAGTGAGGAATGCACGGGCAGCGATCGCCGTGTCGGGAGCGCCATGAATGTCGATCCCGAGGTCTGTTCCATCCCTCACCACATATGTTCGATGTACCAGGCCATCGGTCACCGAGTCGGCGACGGCGGTTGAGGTGACTTCCTCGGGGAGGTCAACCCGAATCACGCCGGCGAAGGCGATGATGCTCACGCCGGTGAGTCCGAGGGTGGTTGCGGGAGCACCGGAGTCCGTAGCAAAGTCGATGATGAGCCGCTCACAGGATGTCCCTTGTTCCCATCGAATCTGGGACAGCGTCGTTGCATCTGATTCTGTATCACCGATCGCAGCCAGGAGGCCTTCCTCGC
Source organism: uncultured Acidimicrobiia bacterium (assembly GCA_905480055.1). The sequence goes on along the minus strand of CAJQOW010000165.1, from coordinate 757 downwards.
CAAAGGCAAGATCGCCGCTGAGACACGCATCGGTGATCGGCGCCGTTGTTGTGGTGGATGTTGCAACGGTTGGTGTTGTCGTGCTTGGGGCTTGCTCCGGCTGGTCATTGGTGCACCCTGCGGCAACCAGCAACACCACGACGAGAGGGGACCACCAACGCATGTGCGCACTGTACCGACGGCGTGTTGAACATCCGACTTGACAAATGGTCGGTAATTCCCGACAATAGCTCGAAATGAGCACCCCAACGCCACACATCACCGAATCCGACGCTCCCAACCAGGGCGGCTTTCGCACCTTCCTGATCGTCTGGTTTGGCCAGCTCGTGTCGCTCGTCGGCAGCAGCCTCACATGGTTCGGCCTGAGCGTGTGGGTCTTCCTCGAGACCGGTTCCGTGACCGCGCTGTCGATGATGCTCCTGGCTGCCACCATGCCGCGGATTCTCCTCTCGCCCATCGCTGGTGCGTACGTCGATCGGTGGAATCGACGCTGGGTCATGCTCATCTCGGATGCCTTGGCTGGCGTTGGCACGTTCGTCATCATCGTTGCCTTCCTCACCGATTCGATCTCGCTTGGCGTCCTGATCGTGGTTGGGGCGTTTGCCAGCGCCGTACAGGCATTCCAGTGGCCTGCCTATCAGGCGGCGACGAGCCTTCTAGTCCCCAAGGAGCGGTATTCCCAGGCGTCGGGCATGGTGCAGATGGCCGAGGCGGCCGGTCAGCTGGTTGCCCCGTTCCTCGGAGGCGTGCTCCTTGC
>CAJQOW010000164.1 GCA_905480055.1 uncultured Acidimicrobiia bacterium | reverse complement strand
ATCTCGTAGACGAGGTCAGACTCGTATCCAAGGTCCCGTCGGACGTAGTCGTTGAAGGTTGCGGTGTAGGGGCCCATCCACACGTCCAACGAAGGGTCGTGTTCGAGCATGACGCCAACGTCGTACCGGTCCACGCCTTGGTAGCGAGAGTCGAGCCGACCCACGGTGACGCCCTTGTCTCTCAGTAGCTCCTTCATGAAGTGGAACTTCTCGATCCTCAGGTCGCTTCGCGTGATGAATTCCTCACTGAGGCTTGTGTAGCGGGCGAGTTGGGTCGCAATTGCCGCTGTCGTCTCGGCATCGAGCCTCGCTCCTTGTTGGAGGGCGAGGAGATACTCGGACTCGGCGAACGCCTCCACCTCAGCAAGGAGGTCAGGAAGTTCCCGCTGCTGAAGGTCGTCGTCCAGCTGCTTGTGGAACCAGGCTGTTGCGGTGTATGACGGGAGATACACGACGTACGGAAGGTCGTTTCCACGGTGGAACGTGTACGTCGATGAGTCGAGCGCGATGGTTTGGAATGACAGGACCGAGCTGATGAGGATGACGCCATTGAGGTAGATGCCGTAGCGAGACATCAGATGGCCTGCGAGGCCGGCGGATCGTGTAGTGCCGTAGCTTTCGCCTGCGAGGAACTTCGGTGAGGACCAGCGATTGAACCGGGTGAGATACATCCGCACGAAGGCACCGACCGACTCGATGTCCTTCTCGAAGTGGTGGTAGGTCTTCTCGTCGTCTTTCTCGATCGCCCTCGTGAAACCCGTCGATACCGGATCGATGAACACGAGATCGGCGTGGGTCAGGAGGGTTTGGTCGTTGACGATCAGTTCGCCGGGGTGCAACTCGAGGTTGCCTTTGTCGTCGAGCGCAACCCGCTTCGGTCCGAGGATCCCGAGGTGCAGCCACACCGAGGATGAGCCGGGTCCACCGTTGAAGGCGAACACGATCGGGCGGTCCCCCGGATCCTCACCGTCCTTGGTGTAGGACGTGAAGAAGAATGAAGCCTTCTTGGTGTCGTCGTCCTCTTTGAGCACGATTCGTCCTGCTGTCGCGGTGTAGGAAAGCTCTTCGCCTCCGACGGTGACAGAGTGGCTGGTCTCGGAGAGGGCATCCTCATGATGCTCAGGAGGCTGCTTGTCCTGCTCCTTCTCTTTCCCGGCTCCGTCGGTTGCTTGCTTGGTCTTGTCGGTGTCAGTCACGGCTGTCCTTTGGGTCTGTGTGAGGTCTCTCGGTTGTCTCGTCTCGGTTCACGGTTGCTCGCCACGGCTCAAGGCCGGCTTCCGTTGTCCGTCAGCTGTCGTCTGATGTCTGACGTTCCGCCTGATCTGCAATGGCTTGCACGATCTCCGCATTTGCGAGGGTTGTCACATCCCCGAGGTCCTTGTGGTCGGAGATGTCCCGAAGCAGGCGACGCATGATCTTGCCGGACCGTGTCTTTGGCAGATCTGGTGTGAAGATGATTGAGCGTGGCTTTGCGATCGCACCGATCTTCGTACCGACATGGTTGCGGAGTTCGTCGTGGAGCTCATCGGACCCCTCGTATCCGCCGCGCAGGGTGACGAACGCTGCAATGGCCTGCCCGGTGAGGTCATCGGTAGCCCCCACGACCGCAGCTTCAGCGACTGCGGGGTGATCGACGAGCTCTGACTCGACCTCCATCGTCGAGATGCGATGGCCCGAGACGTTCATCACGTCGTCGACCCGCCCTAGTACCCAGATGTAGCCGTCCTCATCGAGCTTTGCCCCGTCGCCAGGGAAGTATCGGCCGGGGTATCTCGTCCAATACGTGTCGACGTAGCGCTTGTCGTCTCCGTAGATGGACCGAAGCATCGATGGCCACGGCTTCACAATGGTCAGGAATCCACCGCTGCCCCGGGGGACAGGGTTGCCGTCCATGTCTACAACCTCGGCGGTGATCCCGGGGATGGCGTGGGTCGCGGACCCAGGCTTCGTCGCCGTGACTCCCGGTAGGGGCGAGATCATGATCCCGCCCGTCTCTGTCTGCCACCACGTATCGACAACGGGGCAGGACGGCGCACCGATGTGCTCGTGATACCACATCCAGGCCTCCGGGTTGATGGGCTCGCCCACTGTCCCGAGCAACCTGAGCGTGGAGAGGTCATGCGATGCGGGGTACTCGCCTCCCCACTTCATGAAGGCCCTGATCGCCGTGGGAGCCGTGTAGAAGATGGTCACTCCGTAGGTCGCAATGATCTCCCAGAGCCGGTCCTTGTCAGGGAAATCGGGTGTGCCTTCATACATGACACTGGTGGTGTGGTTGGCGAGCGGCCCGTAGACGATGTACGAGTGGCCGGTGACCCAACCGATGTCGGCCGCGCACCAGTAGACGTCGGTGTCCGTTCTGATGTCGAAGACTTGTGCGTGGGTGGTGGCAGCCCCTGTGAGATATCCGCCAGTGGTGTGCATGATGCCCTTTGGCTTGGCCGTGGTTCCCGAGGTGTAGAGGATGTAGAGGAGGTCCTCGGCGTTCATCACCTCCGGCTCGCACTCGGTCGGCTGTCCCTCAACCAAGTCGTGCCACCAAATGTCCCGGTCCTCTTCCATGTGGACACCGTGACGGGTTCGTTCCACCACGACGCAATGCTCGAGGGTGGGTGAGGACGCCATGGCGGTATCGCAGTTGTCCTTGAGCGGGACCACGGTGCCACGCCTCCATGCTCCGTCGCAGGTGATGAGTAACTTGGCTTCGGCATCTTCGACCCGATCGATGATCGACTCGGCCGAGAAGCCACCGAAAATCACTGAGTGGGGTGCGCCGATGCGAGCACAGGCGAGCATGGCGATGGCGAGTTCGGGGACCATGCCCATATAGATGGCGACACGATCTCCCTTCTCCACACCAAGGGTCCGCAACCCGTTTGCGAATCGGTTGACCTCGTCGGAGAGTTCCTTGTACGTGATGCTGCGTGTGTCGCCGGGCTCACCAACCCAGTGGTAGGCGACCTTGTCTCCGCCATTGGCAAGATGCCGATCTAGGCAGTTCGACGAGATGTTGAGCTCACCGTCGGTGAACCACTTGTAGAACGGAGGGTTCGAGTCGTCGAGTGCGACGGTTGGTTCGGTGATCCATTCGAGGCGTTCGGTTGCCTGTCGCATCCAGTACGACACGTAGTCGTCCTCCGCCTCGGCGTACAGCTCCGGCGTGGCATGTGCGCGGGATGCAAACGCTTCTGATGGCGGGAAGATCCTGTTCTCGTGTAGCAGATTCTCGATGCCCGGCTCGTTCATGGTGCTCCTCGTGCATGCGCAGTGTGTGGGGAGATTCTCGCGGATCTCGGGGCGCCACGCGTCGTCGGCGACTCCTGACTGTCGTCCGGCGTCCGTTTCCCGGATGCCACACCTAGGGGATGGACCTGATGCCCAACATCAGGGTCTCAGGGATGGCGGGGGCGGATACCCGATGGTTGCGCCGCTGGCAAACCTGCACGCTGTGTCCCAAGAGATGCCATGCGGTTCGTGTGGCAATGAGGGAGGAAGAGAACATGAGGACCAGAACACTGCACCGAATGTACGAATGGATCGGCAACCACATCGCCCTCGTGGCGATGGCAGCCCTTGTGTCGGCAGTGACGCTCGGCATCGTTGGCCCGATGATCGCAAACACGGATGAACCGAAGTTCGAGCCTTCAGGCGGCATCTTCGCAACCTACGAGTATGTCGACGAAACCCTGCAGAGCGAATCGACGGTTGCCGGAGAGATGTGGCTTGTTGAGTCGTCCGAACGCGGTGCGAATGTCCTCACGCGGGACGCACTCCTCGAGTGGAAGACGAGATCTGATGCCGTGCGCACAAATCCCGTGAATGCTC
>CAJQOW010000163.1 GCA_905480055.1 uncultured Acidimicrobiia bacterium | reverse complement strand
CGGGCAACCGTCCCCTCAAGTCGCTCTCTGACATGCTCAAGGGCAAGCAGGGTCGGTTCCGTCAGAACCTGCTCGGAAAGCGTGTCGACTACTCAGGCCGTTCGGTCATCGTGGTCGGTCCGCAGCTTCGCCTGCACCAGTGTGGTCTGCCGAAGATCATGGCGCTCGAGCTGTTCAAGCCGTTCGTCATGAAGCGACTCGTCGACCTCGACATCGCCCAGAACATCAAGGCTGCCAAGCGGATGGTCGAACGCCGTCGTCCCCAGGTGTGGGACGTGCTCGCCGACGTGATCCAGGAGCATCCCGTGCTCCTGAACCGTGCACCAACGCTGCACCGTCTTGGTATTCAGGCATTCGAGCCTGTGCTGATTGAAGGCAAGGCCATCCAGCTGCACCAACTCGTGTGTGAGGCATTCAACGCTGACTTCGACGGTGACCAGATGGCTGTCCACCTGCCACTGTCAGCCGAGGCGCAGGCAGAGGCCCGCGTGTTGATGCTGTCGTCCAACAACGTGCTTTCGCCAGCAGATGGTCGTCCGATCGTGACTCCTTCGCAGGACATGATCATCGGGATGTACTACCTCTCGGCATTCGTTGAAGATGCAAAGGGCGCTGGGCGCGCATTCGCATCGGTTGACGAGGCGTTGATGGCCTACGAGCTCGGCGACATCGCCCTCCACGCACCCATCAAGCTGCGTGTTGGCTGGCTGGCCGGAGATTCAGATCTTCACGCACAGCTCAAGCCGCTGCTCGGCGACCTGATCATGGATGAGCCTGTTGATGGCGAAGGTCTCACTGAGACCACGCTCGGAAGGGCACTGCTCAACGGTGCGTTCCCGAAGGGCTTCCCGTTCGTCAATGCCGTGCTGCTGAAGTCCGACATTCGGACCCTCGTCGAAGAAGTCATCCACGAGTACGACAAGCCAGACGTTGCCAACACCCTTGACAACATCAAGGAGCTTGGTTTCCACTACGCAACCAGGGCCGGCCTCACGATCGGCCTCCAGGATGTGAAGACGCCTGATGAGAAGCCTGAGATCCTCGCTGACTTCGAGGATCAGGCAGCCAAGGTCGAGTCGTTGTACCAGAAGGGTGTCATCACCGACGACGAGCGTCGCTCGGAGCTGATCGAGATCTGGACCATCGCGACCGACAAGGTGAAGGACGCCATGCAGGACACCCTGCAGGCCGATCCGTTCAACCCGATGGACATGATGGTCCGCTCAGGAGCACGTGGAAACATCATGCAGCTTCGTCAGATCGCTGGTATGCGCGGCCTCGTGGCCAACCCGAAGGGTGACATCATCCCGCAGCCGATCAAGTCGAACTTCCGTGAGGGCCTCTCGGTGCTCGAGTACTTCATCTCGACGCACGGTGCTCGCAAGGGACTTGCCGACACGGCGCTTCGAACGGCTGACTCCGGTTACCTCACACGTCGTCTTGTCGACGTTGCGCAGGAGATCATCATTCATGATGACGAGTCCGACGATCCGGGTCTCGTGATCAAGGTCCGTGACAATGGGCAGCCTGTCCGCCATCTCCGCAATCACATCTTCGGCCGTGTTCTGGCCGAGGACGTGAAGATCGGGAGGGCACTGGCCGAGTTGCCAGACGGGCGCAAGATGAAGGCCGGGTTTGTCCTTGATCGTGAAGCAGTGAACGGACTCGAGGAGCTCGAGGACGTCGAGGAGATTCGTGTCCGGTCACCGCTGACCGATACGAGCCGCCACGGCATCTCGAAGGCTTCCTACGGCATCGATCTCGCAACGGGCAAGGCTGTTGAGCCTGGCACCGCTGTGGGAATCATGGCCGCCCAGTCGATCGGTGAGCCCGGTACGCAGTTGACGATGCGGACCTTCCACACGGGCGGTATCGCCGGTGAGGACATCACGCACGGTCTGCCACGTGTCACCGAGCTGTTCGAGGCACGAACACCCAAGGGTGTTGCGATCCTCTCCGAGGTTGGCGGCGCCGTGAAGTTCGACGAGGACCCCGATACCGGTGACCGGTACGTGGTCATTGTCGATGGCGAAGACGAAGTGCGCTATCCGCTTCCGGTACGTGCCCGTCTCCGAGTGTCCGAAGGCGACATCATCGAGCCAGGGACCCAGCTGACGGAAGGCCCGCTCGACCCGAAGGAAGTTCTGAACATCCAGGGTGTGCGTGCGTGCCAGCGGTACCTCGTTGACCAGGTGCAGGAGGTGTACCGCAGCCAGGGTGTGGACATCCACGACAAGCACATCGAGCTGATCGTTCGTCAGATGCTGCGCCGTGTGCGCATCGTCAGCCCTGGCGACGGTCCGTGGCTGCCAGCAGAGCTGGTGGACTCCCAGGAGTTCCGTGACACGAACCGTGAGCTCGTGGAAGACGGCAAGCAGCCTGCTGAGGGTCGCCCCGAGCTGATGGGTATCACGAAGGCGTCGCTTGCGACCGACTCGTGGCTGTCGGCTGCATCGTTCCAGGAGACAACGAGGGTTCTCACCGAGGCCTCGCTGAACTCCAAGTCGGATTACATGCGTGGTCTGAAGGAGAACGTGATCATCGGCAAACTCATTCCAGCCGGAACGGGATCGGACACCTACCAGAGCATCGAGCCGATGCTCCCGGATGCTGCGATTCCGACGGCGGCGAGCCTGTTCGGCGATGTCGAGGTCGAGTCGGCAGACGATGCACTTCCGCAGGATCCTGCGGAATGGCTTGCATCGCTCGGAGCCTCGTCGGCAGACGCGCCAGAAGCGACGTCAGACGACGCCTGATCGAACAACCAGACCGTTACTACCTGAGGGGGACCCGACGAGGGTCCCCCTCAGTACGTTGAAGGAGCGTCGTCGTCGGCATCGGGGATCACCAGCCCATCGTGCCCGGAGCGCCCTTGAACGGTCCGTCGATCTCCGGAGTGATCCAACCACCGTAGAAGCCGCCCTCCTGTGCGGTCACGACCTCTCCGCCGACCGTGCACGAATCCATACGTCCCGGGTAGAACGCAACCATCCCGGCGAGTGGCTCGTACCCCTGCTCTGGCCGTTCGTACCCCCAGGCGGCGGCTGGAGATCGCACACCTCCAGCGACGACATCCCAATACGATGCTGCGCCCTTGAACTCGCAGATCGTCGTTTGCGCAATCGGGGATAGCGTTCCGTTCGCGATGTCAGCCGTCGGGACGTAGAACGTCGGTGGGTGAGATGTCTCGAGGACCCGTACTGCCGACCTCGTCCGGATGATTTCCTGACCGCCGAGGACGACGACGACTTCACGATCGTCTGGGACCACGGCTGGTGGCCTGGGATAGTCCCACACGGACTCACGGGAGTTCTGGTTGCTCATGGACAGGTTTCGGAGGCACACAGAGGTCCGGATGGGACCGCAAGGTACGCAATGATTATTTCCTTAGTTAAGATGTAAGAATCTTGTCTTTGAAAGGGAAGGGTCACATGACACTGACCGATGCACCGACTCGCACCGTTCGTGCGATGGACGGAAATGAAGCTGCTGCTTCTGTCGCCTATCGAACCAACGAGGTTCTTGCGATCTATCCAATCACCCCATCATCAGCGATGGGCGAGCTCTCAGATGCGTGGTCCAACCAGCTCAAGCCGAATGTGTGGGGGAACATCCCTGACGTTGTCGAGATGCAGAGTGAAGCTGGCGCAGCAGGTGCCGTTCACGGTTCGCTCCAGGGTGGCGCACTCACCGCAACGTTCACGGCATCGCAGGGTCTCCTGCTGATGATCCCCAACATGTACAAGATCGCCGGAGAACTCCTCCCGGCCGTCTTCCATGTGGCAGCACGATCCGTCGCAACCCATGCCCTGTCGATCTTCGGGGACCACAGCGATGTGATGGCTATTCGTCAGACCGGCTGGGCCATGCTGTCATCGAATTCGGTGCAGGAAGCCCACGACATGGCGCTCATCGCACAGATGGCAACGTTGGAATCACGGGTTCCCTTCGTGCACTTCTTCGACGGATTCCGAACGTCGCACGAAGTGAACATGATCGAAGAACTCTCCGACGACGACATTCGTGCGTTGATTCCCATCGAAGGCGTCCTCGAGCACCGCAAGCGCAGGCTGGACCCCGACGCTCCCGTGCTGCGGGGTACCGCCCAGAACCCCGATGTCTTCTTCCAGGCGCGAGAGGCCTGCAACCCCTACTACGACGCCGTACCCGACATCGTGCAGGGCGCCATGGACCGATTCGCCGACCACACAGGTCGCCGGTATCGACTGTTCGACTACGTGGGCGCTCCCGACGCAACGGACGTGATGGTGATGATGGGCTCTGGTTCCTCGACAGCCGAAGCCGCTGTCAACGCCCTCGTCGAACGCGGCGAGAAGGTAGGCCTGGTGAAGGTACGTCTCTTCCGTCCGTTTACCCCGGCCGGTCTGATCGCAGCGCTGCCAACCACGGTGCGCAACCTGGTCGTCCTTGATCGGACCAAGGAGCCCGGAGCGGTTGGCGAGCCATTGCTCCAGGATGTCATGACCTCGGTGATGGAGGAAACGCAAACTGGCAAGACCTCCTGGCCCGTCGTGCCACGCATCATCGGAGGTCGGTACGGATTGTCATCGAAGGAGTTCACTCCCGCGATGGCCGCAGGCGTCTTCGCAGAGGCACAGAAGGAGGAACCGAAGCGGCGGTTCACCGTTGGCATCGTCGACGATGTCACCGGTCTGAGCATCGACTACGACCCAGCGTTCGACGCAGGGCCGAAGAAGAAGGTGCGCGCCCTGTTCTATGGCCTCGGAGCCGACGGAACCGTTGGAGCGAACAAGAACACGGTGAAGATCATCGGTGACAAGACTCCGCTGTTCGCCCAGGGATTCTTCGTGTACGACTCGAAGAAGTCCGGAGCCATGACCACCTCCCATGTGCGGTTCGACGAGTCACCGATCGAGGCGACGTACCTGATCGACGATGCCAACTTCGTCGCGTGCCACCAGTTCGACTTCCTTTCGAAGCTCGATGTTCTCGGTAAGGCCGCTGACGGGGCAACGGTTCTGTTCAACAGCCCCTATGCGGCAGACGAGGTGTGGGAACACCTCCCTGTAGAGGTGCAAACCCAGATCATCGAGAAGAACCTCGACCTGCACGTCGTCGATGCAAGTGCTGTCGCCCGTGAGGCGGGCCTGGGTCAACGCACCAACACGGTGCTCCAGACCTGTTTCTTTGCCTTGTCCGACCTGATGCCGATCGACGATGCCATCGCCGCGATCAAGGCGGCGATCGAGAAGTC
>CAJQOW010000162.1 GCA_905480055.1 uncultured Acidimicrobiia bacterium | reverse complement strand
CTACTCCCGAACGCTAGGTCATGCGACGGGGCAGGGCATTGCCCCAGATCGCAGCGGCCTCGTTGAGCGGTATCGACCCGGCCGCTCCGAAATCAAGGTCCGATCCGTCAAAGGTCCCGATCTTCGTCGCATCCTCGCCTGTATCGAGATCGTCGGCGTGGCTCACTGCGATGAATCGAAGGGGAGTCTCGTCGACGAGGTCCGGCCCCGAAACGCCGTCGATGCTGAACCCGACCCCCGACTGGATGGCGATCTCGGCAAGCGCGACAGCGAGTCCACCGGTCGATATGTCGTGGAGAACCGGCGTTGAGTATGCGAGCGTCGCGGCAGCGGACACAGCATGCCGTGCACGATCGCCGTCGACATCGCTTGGCCGTCCACCGAGGTTTCCATTGACGATGCGGTCATAGGCCGATGCGGCGAAGTCGCCCAGCACTTCCTGGCCAACCACGAAGATCGACATACCCGGCTCGGCTCTGTCGAGTCGGGGAGGTGTGTCTGGCATCGGATCACAGAACCCCATCATCCCGACCACGGGTGCAGGGTAGATGTCGACGCCATCGGTCTGGTTGTAGAACGAGACGTTCCCACCAACCACGGGTACGTCGAGCTCCGTACAAGCCCACGCCATGCCGTCAACGGACTCGACGAACTGCCACATCACGCCAGGGACCTCAGGGTTGCCGAAGTTGAGATTGTCGACCAGCGCGTACGGTCTGGCGCCGGTCACTGCGACATTGAGCGCAGACTCGAACACGACGCGTGCGGCTCCGCGGCGAGGGTCGAGATAGGTGCGAAGGGAGTCGCCGTCGGTCGAGACGGCAATCGCCTTCTGCGTGCCCTTGATCCGCAGCAACGATCCATCGTGCCCTGGCTCGATCACCGTGTTGAGGAACAGCATGTGGTCGTATTGATTCGAGATCCACGACCGATCGCCAATGGCAGGGTCGTCGAGGAGGACCCTCAGGGCCTCGCCGACGTCAAGGTCAGGCGGAATCTCGGGTGTGCGCGCCCATGCCTCCACCAGATAGTCCGGCTCGTCGTACGGGCGGTGGTAGATCGGTGCATCGTCTGCAAGGGATGCGGCGGGCACCTCGGCGACGAGTTCCCCCTTGGCGTACACGACAAGATCGGGTCCGGGTGTGATGACCCCGATGCTCGAGGCCTCGATCTCCCAGCGGTCCGCCAAGGCCAGCACCTCTGATTCGTTCTCGGGTGTCACGATCGCAAGCATGCGTTCCTGGGACTCCGACATGAGGATCTCGCCCGGCGTCATATCTGGCTCGCGCACGTGCACCTTGTCGAGGTCAACATCCATCCCCATGCCACCGTTGCCGGCAGTCTCAGAGGTCGCACAGGAGATACCGGCGGCACCGAGGTCCTGGATGGCCACGACCAGGTCACGCTCATACAGCTCGAGGCACGCCTCGATCAGCTTCTTCTCCTCAAACGGGTCGCCCACTTGCACGTTCGGGCGCTTTGCCTCATCGCCTTCCTCAAATGATGCCGATGCGAGAATGGAAGCTCCGCCGATGCCATCCCTGCCAGTGGCGTTGCCGAGCAGGATTGCTTTGTTCCCAACACCGGAAGCTGCTGACAGCACGAGCTGTTCTCGCTTGAGGATTCCGAGGGCCATCACATTCACCAGTGGGTTCTTGGCGAACCGGTCTGCGAACTCGACTTCACCGCCGAGAGTCGGCACGCCAACGGCGTTGCCGTATCCAGCGATGCCTGACACGACGCCTTCGAGCAGGTAGCGGTTGCGGGGATCATCCAGTGTTCCAAAGCGGAGCGGATCCCAAACGGCGATCGGTCTCGCACCCATCGTGAACACATCGCGGAGAATTCCGCCCACCCCTGTGGCAGCACCCTGATACGGCTCCACGTAGCTTGGGTGGTTGTGGCTTTCGATGCGCAGCGCAGCTAGCCAGCCATCGCCGAGGTCGACGACACCGGCGTTCTCGCCGGGGCCCACGACCACCCACGGCTGGTCGGATGAGAACCGACCAAGGTGGGTGCGGGACGATTTGTAGGAGCAGTGCTCGGACCACATCACCGAATACATGGCAAGCTCGGCCGCCATCGGCTCCCTGCCGAGGATTTCGATCACATGCTCGTACTCGGCGTCGGTCATGCCCAGCTGGATGTGGGCGGGTGCCTCGGTGCTCATAGCGGAACCGCAGCGAGCGAAGCGACGAACCCTTCGATCAATACCATGCCATCGTCCGACCCGAGGATCGATTCGGATGCACGTTCGGGATGCGGCATCAAGCCAGCAACATTCCGTGCGCGGTTGGTGATGCCAGCGATGGAGTTGGATGACCCGTTCGGGTTGGAAGGTGCGCCGACCGTTCCGTCTGGATCGCTGTATCGGAGGATCACATCACCTTCGTCTTCGATCGCGTCGATGTCCTGAGCGAGATAGTTCCCCTCATAGGAATTGAGCGGGATGTTCAGAACCTGTCCAACGGTCGCAGCCCGCGTGAGCACGCTGTCCGTGGACTCCACGCGAAGGTGGACGGGCTTGCATATGAACTTCAAATCGCGATTGGCGACCAACGCCCCTGGGAGGAGACCGGCTTCGCAGAGGATTTGGAAGCCGTTACAGATTCCCAACGTGGGGAGCCCGGCATTGGCGAGACGTTCCACCTCGGACATCACGGGTGAGAAACGAGCAATCGCACCGGTGCGCAGGTAATCCCCGTGTGCGAAACCACCGGGGAGGATCACACCTGAGGCTCCGGTGATGTCTGCATCTGTGTGCCAGACCAGATCAGCGTCCGCTCCCGCCAGGTTCAACGCATGGACGATGTCGTGCTCACAGTTGGTGCCCGGGAACACCACGACAGCGACTGTCACGTGATGTCCTCGATCGCGTGGTCCTCCATGACCGGGTTTGCCAGCAGTTTGGAGCACATGTCTTCGAGTCGAGCGCGTGCCTCGCCGTCAGATGGTGCGTCGATGTCGACGGTGAGGATCCTGCCGAACGAGACGCCTTCGACATCAGCAAAGCCGAGATCGTTGAGGGCCTTGAGCGTGGCAGCCCCCTCCGGCTCCGAGAGTCCTGGCTTGCGGGTGATGGTGACGCGGTAGGTCCGAGTCACTGGGCGCCCATTTCGGACAGATAGTCGAGGAACCGCCGACCCGTGAGGAGTTCGTACGCCTCGATGTAGCGATCGGATGTTTCGAGGACAACCTCGCCCGGCATCGTAGGCGCTGGCGGAGTCTTGTCCCAGCCGTCCTGGGTCTCGAGCCAGTCACGAACGGGCTGCTTGTCGAAGGACGGCACGGCTGAGCCCTCCGCCCACGATGCCACAGGCCAGTAGCGAGAACTGTCAGGGGTCAGCACCTCGTCGATGAGGATGATCTCATCGCCAACCATGCCGAACTCGAACTTGGTGTCGGCGAGGATGATTCCCTTCTCGGCCGCATAGTCAGCACCTGCCGAGTAGATCGCAAGCGACCGGGCTTTCAGTTCGTTGTAGAGGTCATCGCCGACGAACTCCCGAGCTTCGGCTTCGGTCAGGTTCTCGTCGTGCCCGCTCTCGGCCTTCGTGGCGGGGGTGAAGATCGGCTCTGGCAGCTTGCTCGCCATCCGGAGACCATCCGGGAGGTGTTCGGTCGTCGGTCCGCCTCCACCGGCGTATTCCTTCCAACTCGATCCGTAGAGGTATCCGCGGATCACACATTCCATCGGAATGACTTCGGCTGCCCGCACGAGCATTGCCCGACCGGCGAAGTCCCGCTGTTGGACGGGTGTGAGAAAGTCCATCGTCGAGGTATCGGCGGAGATCAGGTGATGCGGCGTGTCAAGCAGATGGAACCAGTGGAGTGAAACCCCGGTCAGGACCTGGCCCTTGTGAGGGATCTCCTGATCGAGCACGACGTCGAAGGCCGAGATGCGATCAGAAGCGACGATAAGGAGATGGTCGTCGTCGATCCGGAAGATCTCGCGAACCTTGCCTGAGCCCGTGTGTTCCAGCGCCGTCACGGTGGCGATGGTAGTTGTGCTCGCTTCGCTCGCAGCAACGGAGCCCGTGGGGCCCCGGAGCTGCGGAGCCATGAGCCTTGCGGCGCGGGCCCATGGGGAGGAGCCACCTACCGATCCTCCGACGCCAAGGATCGTGAAATCGCCCTGCTGTTCGAGTGGTAGGGCTCGCCGGGGCGAGCAGTATGGGAGCTTGGGACCGCCGGTGCTCCAGATCCATGGATGAAGACTGCCTATTCGGGATGCGGGAACTCATGGCTCACGGCTCACGGCTCACAGCTGGCTGTGCCCGGCAGCCCCGCAGCCCCGGAGCGGGAAGCCGTAGGCTGAGACCATGACCGAACCGAAGCACGCCTGGGGCGATGAGGACACGCCGTTTGAGGCGCTTGGCGGTGAGGAGGTTGTGCGGTCGATTGTTGATGACTTCTACGACCTCGTTGACGCCGATGCGCCGACGTTGCGCGCCATGCTCCCCAAGGACGACAGGGTGTCGAGGGACAAGCTGTATTCCTATCTGGTTGAGTGGACCGGTGGTCCAGCGCTGTATTCACCAGAGCGCGGTCATCCACGGATGCGTGCACGGCACCTTCCCTTCGCCATTGGTGCAGACGAAGTCGACGCGTGGCTTCGATGTATGAACCAGTCTCTCGACAAGAACAACATCGACGGTGACGTGCGCGTCTTTCTCGACGACCGCATCGTTGGCCTCGCCCATCACATGAGGAATCAGTAGGTCCCCTTCCGGGGACGTAGCTAGTACCGAGTACCTGGTACCGAGTACCGAGGTGAGCCGCCGGCTTCTGAAGTCCAGGTACCAGGTACCCGGTACTAGGTACAGCGAGCGAAGCGAGGCTATTGAAGACGATCGAAGACCACTTCGGCGTTCGTCAGGAACCTGTCGGTGCTGAAGCAGTCGTCGAGGACAGAGGCGTCCAGGGTGACCTCGGGATCGGCGTCGAGTCGCTCTCGGAGGGTGCCGCCGTCATCCCACGCCGCGAGGGCATTGCGCTGCACGATTCGGTACGCATCGTCGCGTGTGAGGCCGCTGTCGATGAGGGCAAGCAGCACCGCCTGGCTGTACACGAGGCCCCGGGTCTCCGTGAGGTTCTGAAGCATGCGTTCCTCGTCGACCACCAGGTTGTCGACGAGCTTGGTCAACCGCAGAAGGGCGTAGTGCAACAGTGAGGTTGCGTCAGGAAGAGCCACCCGCTCAACCGATGAGTGGGAGATGTCGCGTTCGTGCCAGAGGGCAACGTTCTCGAGGCCCGCTGATGCATATCCCCTCATGAGTCGCGCCACTCCCGTGAGGTTCTCGGACGCAATCGGATTGCGCTTGTGTGGCATTGCGGACGAGCCCTTCTGGCCGGAGCCGAACGACTCGCGAGCTTCGCGAACCTCTGATCGCTGGAGGTGACGAATCTCCGTTGCAAACCGTTCGATCGTCGAAGCGACCAGAGCGAGCACCGAGAGGAAATGAGCGTGACGATCGCGAGCAACGACCTGGGTGGAGGCAGGCTCGATATCGAGACCCAGTGCTCCACACACGTAGGACTCAACAGAGGGAGGCGTGTGTGCGTAGGTGCCCACGGCTCCGGAGATCGCACCCACGGCAACGCCTGCAACGGCATCGGCGAGACGCGCGCGGTCGCGTTCGACCTCGAACGCCCATGTGGCCAGCTTGAGACCGAATGATGTTGGTTCTGCCCAGATGCCGTGGGTGCGGCCGATCATCGGCGTAGCCCTGAATTCGAGCGCCCGGCGCTTGACCACAGCGTGAAGGTCGTCGACCGCACCTAGCAGGAGCGTCCCCGACTCCTTCAGCACCACACCCGTCGCGGTGTCGAGCACGTCGGACGATGTCAGCCCGAAGTGCACCCACTCTCCACCCACCTCAACGGATGCCGCGAGCAGGTCGACGAATGCAGCAACATCGTGATGCGTGACAGCCTCGCGTTCCTTCCAGGCGATCGGATCGACCTCAGGCGCGGACCTGGCGGCATGAGCGGCTTCAGGCGGGGCGACACCGAGTTCGGCCCACGCTTCGACAACGAGGGTCTCCACCTCTTTCCACACCGCCAGCTTGTGTGTCTCGGACCACAGCTCATCCATGGCCGTGGTGGAGTAGCGAGGGATCATCCCTTCAAGCTCTCCCGGTATGCAGCGAGCTTGGCAGCGAGACCTGCGTTTCCGACCGAGAGGATCGATGCAGCGAGGTAGCCGGCGTTTGCTGCACCGTCGATGGCAACCGTTGCGACGGGGATACCCGTCGGCATTTGCACGGTTGCATACAACGCATCGACCCCGCCGAGGCCCCCGGCTGCGATGGGAACGCCGATGATCGGGAGGGTTGAGTGGGCTGCTGCCGCACCAGCGAGGTGGGCTGCCTTCCCCGCGCCGCACACGATGACCCCGAAGCCGTCGTCCCTGGCCGACGATACGAAGTCGGCGACCCGC